>NZ_JBEYBQ010000010.1:0-127646 GCF_040632295.1 Isoptericola sp. NPDC019482 | reverse complement strand
CCTGACCTCCGGACATCGCCAGGACCCCACCCGGCGGCGCGTGAGGTCGCCCCACCAGAACCAGGAGACACCACCACAGTGGCCGTCAAGATTCGATATGGAGGGCCTCGTAGTCCCCGAAATCGCGCTCACAGCGATCTGGTGTCAGGGGTGGACGCCGTCCGCGGTGACCGTCGCGCCGTCGGGCACCGTGGCGGGCTCGCCGGCGTCGGCCAGCGCGGCGTCGCCCTCGGCCCGCACGCCGGCCCCGAAGGTCCAGTCGCCCTCGACGGTGAGCGACGACGCCGAGCGCAGCGACGGCGCACCCTGGGCGAACCGCTCGTCGAAACCCGCGATCTGCTTGTAGGTCTTCGAGAGCTTCACCAGCGGCGCGTCGACCTGGGCCACCAGGCGGTAGTCGTCGGTCAGCTCGTAGACGTCGGACCGCATGAGCAGCAGGTCGCTCGTGGTCTTGACGGGCAGGAAGCGTTCGCGCCCCACCTCGATCGCCGTCGCGCCCTCGAAGACGGCCACGGCCGCGCCCATCGCGGACTCGATCTGGACGACGGCGGGCGAGGACGCGTCCGTCGGGTCCACCGTCTTCTCGTTGCGGATCAGCGGCAGCTCGAGCACCCCGCCCGTGCGGTCGAGCTCGGCCGCGAGCGCCTCGAGGTCGAACCAGAGGTTGTTGGTGTGGAAGTAGCGGTGCACCGTCGGGTCGAGGGAGACGTCGACGTCGTCGGGGTGCGTCTGGGCGGTCTCGCGCTGCACGATGCGGCCGTCGCTCTTGCGCACCACGAGCTGGCCGCCCTTGACGTCCGCGGGCGTCTTCAGGCACATCTCGGCCGCGTAGGGGGCGCCCGACGCCGCGAACCAGGCGGCGATCGCCCCGTCGGGGGCGGCGCCGAGGTTGTCGGAGTTGGAGACGCTGGCGTAGCGGAAGCCGGCGTCCAGGAGCGCGCGCACGACGCCGGACGCGTGCAGGGCGGGGTACAGGTCGCCGTGGCCGGGCGGGCACCACTCGAGCGAGGGGTCGGCGGGCCACTCGACCGGCTCGAGGGTGTCGGCGCGGAGCTTGGGCTCGCGGTTCTGCAGGAAGTCCACGGGCAGGCCGTCGACGGCGAGGTCGCCGTAGGGGGCGAGCGCGGCGAGCGTGTCGTCGCGGGTGCGGAACGAGTTCATCAGCACCAGCGGCAGGCGGGCGCCCGTGGCCTGCCGGGCGGCGCGCACCTGGCGGACGATGACGTCGAGGAAGGTGAGCGCTCCGCCCTCCTCACCCCGTGCGTCGTCGCGCACCGTGAGCAGCGACTTCGCCCGGTCCATGCCCATGGAGGTGCCGAGCCCGCCGTTGAGCTTGATGATCGCGGTGCGGGCCAGGGCGGCCTGGGCGGCGGCGTCCGAGACGTCGAGGTCGGCGTGCCGCGGCAGGTCGGTCAGGGGCTCGACGTCGGCCTCGCGCACGAGGCCCGTCTCGCCGGACTCGAGCAGGTGGTAGAAGCGGGTGAAGGTCTCGATCGCGGCGGGGGCGACGCCCTCCGCCTGCATCTTTTCTCGGGCCAGGGCAAGTCCGCGGTCGCTCATGAGCAGCACCCTAGCCGCGCGGGGCCGGCGAGGTCGGCCCGTCCGGACAGCCCTCTACTCGAAGCGGGACGGGTCGCCGGCGCCGACGCGGACGACCTCCGGGTAGCCCTCCGACCAGTCGACGACGGTGGTGGGCTCGGCGATCACCTCGCCGGCGTCGACGACGGCGTCGACGACGTGGTCCAGCTCCTCCTTGACCTGCCAGCCGTCGGTGAGCGGCTGCTCGGCGCCCGGCAGGATGAGGGTGGAGGACAGCAGCGGCTCCCCCAGCTCGCGCAGCAGCGCCTGCACGACGCGCGAGTCGGGGATGCGCACGCCGATGGTCTTCTTCTTGGGGTGCGCGAGGCGCCGCGGCACCTCCGGCGTGGCGGGGAGGATGAAGGTGTACGGCCCGGGGGTGGCGGACTTGATCGCGCGGAACGCGCTGTTGTCGAGGCGCACGAGCTGGCCGAGCTGGGCGAAGTCCGCGCACACGAGGGTGAAGTGGTGGCCGGCGTCCAGGTGCCGGATCTGGCGGATCCGCTCCGTGCCGTCGTGCTGGCCGACGCGGCAGCCCAGCGCGTAGCCGGAGTCCGTCGGGTAGGCGATGAGCCCCCCGTCGTTCAGCAGCGCGACGACCTGCCCGATCGCCCGGGGCTGCGGGTCGACCGGGTGGACGTCGAAGTAGCGGGCCATGCCCGGCAGCGTATCGCCGGGCGGCGTGCCCGCACCCGCCACGGGTCCGGCGGCGGCATCGACCACGCATCGACCAAGGCATCAACCACGGCATCGACCACGGCATCGACCACGGCATCGACCGCTCAGCCGGCGAGCGCGCGCCGCAGCTCGGTCTCGCCGGCGTTGCCGCCGGAGCAGACGACGCCCACGCGCCGTCCGGCGAACGCGGCGGGGTGCGTGAGGACGGCGGCCAGGGCCGCGGCGCCCGCGCCCTCGGCCACGGTGCGCGCACCGGTGAGGTAGAGGCGCTGGGCGGCGGCGATCGCGTCGTCGTCGACCAGCAGGAAGTCGGCGAGCCGCTCGCGCAGCACGGCCTGCGTGAGGGCGAAGCCGCACCCGACGGCGAGGCCCTCGGCGCGCGTGGCGTTGGCGGCGGTGCGCAGCTCTCCCGCGCGCCAGGAGTCGTGGGCGGCCGGGGACGCGGCGGCCTGGACGGCGACCACCCGCAGCCCGGGGGCGAGCGCGGCCGCGACGAGGCAGGCAGCAGCGGCGCCGGAGCCCCCGCCCACGGGGACGACGAGCACCTCGAGGTCCGGCGCCTGCTCCAGAAGCTCGAGCGTCGCGGTGGCCACGCCGGCGACGAGGACCGGCTCGTTCGCCGCGCCCACGAGGCGCGCCCCGGTGGCGGCGGCCACCTCGCCCGCGCGGACCCGGGCGTCGTCGAACGTCTCGCCGTGCAGCAGGACGTCGGCGCCGAGGTCGCGCACGGCCCGTTCCTTCAGCGGGTTCGGGTGGTCGGGCATGACGATCGTGCAGGCGGTGCCGGTGTGCCGGGCGGCGTGGGCCAGCGCCTGGGCGTGGTTCCCGGTCGAGTAGGCGACGATGCCGCGCCGGCGTGCCTCGTCGTCGAAGCCGAGCAGGAGGTTGAGCGCCCCGCGCACCTTGAACGCGCCCGTGTGCTGCAGGTTCTCGTGCTTGACGACGAGGCTTGCCCCCACGGCCCCCGCCCCGTCGACGGCGCGGTCCAGCTCGGGGTGCGCCAGCGCGGGGGTGCGCACCACGAGCCCGTCGATCCGCCGGGCGGCGGCCAGCACGTCGCGCATCGTCGGGGGCGCGGGCACGTCGGGGCCGGGCTGCGGGATCGTCGTCATCACAGCAGGATCGCCCTGGCGCGACCGATAGGTCCAATACCTCTTGTGACTGCCCACCATCGATATCACCGATGGATCGTCGTAGGCTGGCGCCGTGTCCGTCGAACCCGCTCCCCCGCCCCACCTGGACCTCACGCGCCTGCGCGTCCTGGCGGCCGTCGCCCGCACCGGCTCGGTGACCGCCGCGGCGCGCGAGCTGCACTACGCCCAGCCGTCGGTGAGCCACCACCTGGCCCGGCTCGAGGCCGAGGCCGGGATCGCCCTGCTGCAGCGCGCGGGCCGCGGCGTCCGCCTCACGGAGGCGGGGCGGCTGCTCGCCGCCCGCGCGGAGGAGATCCTCGGGCGCGTCGAGGGCGCGCGGCGCGAGCTCGACGCGCTGGCCGGGCTGCGCGCCGGCCGGGCCCGCCTCGCCGCGTTCCCGTCCGCTCTTGCAACGCTCGTGCCCGCCGCCGTCGCCGGGCTGCGGGCCGCGCACCCCGGGCTCGGCGTCGGGCTCGTCGAGGCCGAGCCGCCCGAGGCGGTCGCGGCGCTGCAGGCCGGCGACGTCGACGTCGCGCTCGTCTTCCAGCACACCGACGCGCCGCACGCCCGCCCCGCCATGGACCTGTCGCGCTTCGAGGTCACGGAGGTGCACTCCGAGCCGATCACCCTGGTCCGCCGGGCTGCCGACGCAGGGGTCGACGGTGCGGCGGGCGTCGAGGCCGGCGACGGCCCGCCCTCGTTGGCCGACCTGCGTGACGCCGCCTGGATCGCGGGCTGCGAGCGGTGCCGCGCCGACCTCGTCGCGCGCTGCGCCACCGCGGGCTACGCCCCGCGCATCGCGTTCGAGACCGACGACTACGTGGCCGTGCAGGCCCTGGTGGCGTCGGGCGCCGGCGTGAGCCTGCTGCCGTCGCTCGCCCTGCGCGCGCACCGGAACCCGGACATCGTGGCGCAGCCCCTGCCCGGCGCCACGCGGCAGGTGCTGGCGCTCACGGTGGGCGCGCCGACGCCGGCGGCGCACGCCCTGGTCCAGCGGCTGGTCGAGGCGGGTGCCGCCGCGCACGACTAGCGTGGAGGCGTGCCGGAGCAGCTGGGATGGCCGCTGGAACGGCTCGGCGACTGGTGGGCCACCGCCGACTACGACGTCGCCCGCGAGGTGCTGCAGCGGGGCGTCGGCGTGCTGCTGTGCCTGGCGTTCCTGCAGGCCCTGGGCCAGTTCCGCCCTCTGCTCGGGGACCACGGGCTGCTGCCGGTGCGACGGTTCACCGCCCGGGTGCGGTTCCGCGACGCGCCGTCGCTGTTCCACCTGCACTACTCCGACCGCCTGCTGGTCGTGGTGGGGGTGCTCGGGACCGCGGGCGGCGCCGCCGTGGTGGTGGGGCTGCCACAGACCGGGCCGTGGTGGGTCACGACCGCCGTCCTGCTGGCACTGTGGGCGGGCTACCTGTCGATCGTCACGGTCGGGCAGCGGTTCTACGCGTTCGGGTGGGAGACGCTGCTGTGCGAGCTGGCGTTCCTCGCCGCATGGTTCGGCTCCCCCGCCGTGCCCGTCCCGCTCCTGCTGGTGCTCGCCGCGCGCTGGCTGCTGTTCCGCCTCGAGCTCGGCGCGGGCCTCATCAAGTGGCGCGGCGACCCGGCGTGGCGCGACCTCACCGCCATGGACTACCACCACGAGACCCAGCCGATGCCCGGCCCGTTCTCCTGGCACGCGCACCACCTGCCGCGCTGGTGGCACCGCACGGAGGTCGTGGGCAACCACGTCACGCAGCTGCTGGTGCCGTGGCTGCTGTGGCTGCCGCAGCCGCTGCCGAGCGTGGCGGGCGGCGTCGTCGTCCTCACCCAGGGCTGGCTGGTGCTCACCGGCAACTTCGCCTGGCTGAACTGGGCGGCGATCGTGCTCGGCGCGGCCATGGTGTCCGACGGCGTGTGGCGCGCGCTGCTCGGCGGCCTCGGACCGGCGACGCCCGACGCCGCCACGACGCCCGAGGTGCCGATCGCCTATCTCGTGCCGGCGTCCGCCGTCGTCGTCGTGCTCGCCGTGCTGTCGGTGCGCCCGGCGCTCAACCTCGCCTCGCGGCACCAGAGGATGAACGCGAGCTTCGAGCCGCTGCGGCTGGTGAACGCGTACGGCGCCTTCGGCAGCGTCACCCGGCGGCGCGACGAGGTGGTCGTCGAGGGCACGCTCGCCGAGCGGCCGGGGCCGGACGACTGGCGCGAGTACGGGTTCCGCGGCAAGCCGGGCGACGTCGGTCGCCGCCCGCCGCAGGTCGCGCCGTACCACCTGCGCCTCGACTGGGTGCTGTGGTTCGTGCCCCTGGGCGCCGCCGGGCCGTGGATGCCGCGGCTGTGCGCCCGCCTGCTGGAGGCCGACCCCGCGACGCTCCGGCTGCTGCGTCGCGACCCCTTCGACGGCGCCCGCCCGCGCTGGGTACGGATGCGCCTGTTCCGCTACCGGTACACGACGCCGGACGAGAGGCGTCGCTCCGGGGACTGGTGGGTGCGGCACGAGCTCGAGGTGGTCGTCGACCCTGTCGACCTCGCCCTCTTGTCCGATCTGCCGCTGTCGTGACACGATGCCGAGCGGCGGGGAACCGGTTTCTCACCGGTCCCCGTCGTTCCCTGCATCGCGGGTCGACGGCGACCCGCCCTACCTCGGAGGCGACGTTGCCTGGACCGCACGAGAGCTCCCACCACCCCTCCGCCGACCGCCCCGCGACGGGCCCCGCGTCCGGGGACGCGCCCCGCACCGTCCGCCGCCGGTCGATACTGGCCCTCCCTGGGGCGCTGGCCCTGGGCGCCGTTCTCGCCTCGGCCCCGCCCGCGGCCGCGGGCGGCAGCCGCGGGCCGCGACCGTCCGCGGCGACGCGGATCGTCGTGGCCGCGGACGGCTCGGGCGACGCGACCACGCTCCAGCAGGCCGTCGACCTCGCTCCGTCCGGGTCGCCCGACCGCGTCGAGATCCTGGTGCGTGCCGGCCGATACCACGGCCGTGTCGACATCGGCTCGGACAAGGTCAACCTCACCGTGGTGGGCGAGACGGGCGACCCCGAGGACGTCCTCATCACCGACGATCGCGCCGCGGGAACCCCGAAGCCCGGCGGCGGGACGTGGGGCACGACCGGCAGCGCGTCGGTCACGGTGTCGGGCGCCGGCTTCGAGGCCCGGCACGTCACCTTCGAGAACGCGTTCGACGAGGCCGCCCACGCCGACCTGTCGGGGCACCAGGCGGTGGCGGTCAAGACCCGCGCCGACCGGGTCGTGTTCGAGCACTGCCGGTTCCTGGGCAACCAGGACACCCTGTACCTGGACACGCCGAGCGCCGACGTCCCCTCCCGCGTCTACGTGACGAACAGCTGGATCGAGGGCGACGTCGACTTCATCTTCGGGCGCGCGACCGCCGTCATCGAGGACTCCCGCATCAAGGCCCTGCGCCGCGACAGCACCCCGTCGGGATACGTCTTCGCGCCGAGCACCTCCTCCGGGTTCGCGCACGGCTTCCTCGTCACCGGGACCCGGTTCCTCACCAACGCCGGCACCGGCACGTACTACCTCGGCCGGCCCTGGCACCCGAGCAGCAACCCCGACACCGACCCCCGGGTCGTGGTCCGCGACTCGTGGCTGGGCGTGCACCTGCAGCGCGACGACGTCTGGACCACCATGTCCGGCTTCGACTGGGTCCCCGGCAGCAACGGCGAGCACGCCAACACCGGCCCGGGCGCCCTCACCGGTCCCGGCCGCCCGCAGCTCTCCGCCGCCCAGGCCGCCGCGCACACGCGCGAGACCTACCTCTCCGGCGACGACGGCTGGGCCCCGTACGCCCGCTGACCCGGCCGTACGACCTCGCGGTATCCGAACTACCTCGCCGCGGGCTGGACTACCTCGGCACGTTCGTAACTACCTCGGCACGTTCGGCACTACCTCGGCCGACGGAAGCTCGCACACGACCGTGAGCCGGGAGCGGACGAGCGGGACGAGAGGTTCTTCGCGGGGACGTACCCCTCCCGAAGTGGAGGGCGCCCTGGCGCCCGTGAACGCGTCCCCGCGAAGAACCTCTCGTCCTGCTCGTCCCCCAGCCATGGCCCCCGGGGGGCTACACGAGCGAGTCCTGCCACGCCGCGTTGAGGGCTGCGTAGTGCCCGTCCCCCGCCGCGAGCTCGTCCGGGGTGCCGTCCTCGATCACGCGGCCGTGCTCCATGACGAGCACGCGGTCGGCGATCGCCACCGTCGACAGGCGGTGGGCGATGATGATCGCCGTCCGGTCGGCCAGCAGCGTCTGGAGGCCGTGCTGCACGAGCCGCTCGCCCGGGATGTCGAGCGACGACGTCGCCTCGTCGAGCACGAGCACCGCCGGGTCGGCGAGGAAGGCGCGCGCGAAGGACAGCAGCTGCCGCTGCCCGGCCGAGACCCGTCCGCCGCGCTTGTTGACGTCGGTGTCGTACCCGTCGGGCATGTCCATGATGAACTCGTGCGCCCCGACCGCCCGTGCGGCGGCCTCGATGTCCGCCTGCGGGGCCCCGGGCCGCCCGAGGGCGATGTTCTCGCGCACGGACCCGCTGAACAGGTACGCCTCCTGCGTCACCATGACCACGGCACGCCGCAGGTCCGGCGTCGACAGGTCTCGCACGTCCACCCCGTCGAGCTGCACGTGCCCTTCGCTCGCGTCGTAGAACCGCGTGACGAGCTTGGCGAGCGTGGACTTGCCCGCTCCCGTGGTCCCGACCAGCGCCACGGTCTGCCCCGCCGGGATCGTGAGGTCCAGGTCGGGCAGCACCACGGGACCTTCGCCGTACCGGAAGGTGACGTGGTCCAGGCGCAGGGCGCCGCGCGCGTGCGGCAGCGCCACGGGGCGGCGCGGCTCGACGACGGTCGGCTCCTCGGCCAGCAGCCCCGAGACCTTCTCGAGCGCCGCCGTGGCGGACTGGAAGGAGTTGTAGAAGTTCCCGAGCTGCTGGATCGGCTGGAAGAACCGCTTCACGTACAGCAGTGCCGCCACGAGCACGCCGACGTCCAGCGCGCCCGAGTAGACCCGCCAGCCGCCGATCGCGAGCGCGACGGCGACGGCCACGTTGCCGATGAGCACGAGGCCCGGCTGGTAGCGGCCGTTGAGCCCCATGGTGTTGAGGTTCGCGTCCCGGTACTGCTCGCTGAGCAGGCCGTACTCCGCCTCGGTGGTCGACTCCCGGCGGAACGCCTGCACGGCGCGCATCCCGGTCATCGTCTCGACGAACTTCACGATCAGCCGCGCGGACGTTGTGCGCTGCTCGCGGTAGAACACCTGCGAGCGCTTCTGGAACCATCGGGTGAGCAGCCAGGCCGGTACCAGGGCCGCCGCCAGCACGAGGCCCGAGCGCCAGTCGAGCAGGAACAGGCTCAGCCCCGTGAAGATCATGAGCATCAGCGAGGAGACGACGCCGGTGAGCCCGCCGTCGAGCAGCTCGCGCAGCGCCTCGAGGTCGGACGTCTGGCGGCTGATGATGCGGCCGGACGTGTACGACTCGTGGAACTCCAGGCTCAGCAGCTGCGTGTGCCGGAAGACGCGCCGGCGCAGGTCCAGCAGCACGCCCTGGGCGATGCGTGCGGCCTGGCGGACGTAGGCCCCGGCGCACAGTCCGCCGACGACCGCGGCGACCAGGTAGGCGGAGCCGACCAGCACGAGGGTGCCGACGTCGCCGTCCATGAGGTCGGGCACCGCGGAGTCGATCGCGAGGGACACGAGCCACGGGCCGGCCACCTGGCCGAGCGTCGAGACCACGACCAGGAGGCCGGCGAGGGCGAGGGCGCCGCGGCGCGGCCGCAGGAGCTCGCCCAGCAGGCGCAGCGACCGGGACCTGACGTCGCGGGACGCCTCGGCGTCGAGCTGGGTGGTGTCGTCCGCGTTCGCGTCGGTCGGGCGACGGTGTCCCTGCTCGCCGGCGGGGGACGTGGGCGTGCTGGCGCTCATCGACGCGCTCCCTCGGTCGTCACTTGATCGGGCCCGGTGTGGCCCTCGCACTCCTCCCAGTCCTGCTCCAGGCTGGAGATGACGTGCCGGTAGTGGGCGTCGGTCGCGAGCAGGTCGCGGTGCGTGCCCACGGCCGTGATCCGGCCGTCCTGCAGCACCGCGACGCGGTCCGCGAGCGCCACGGTGGACGGCCGGTGCGCGATGACGAGGCTGGTCGTCCCGTCGAGGACGTCGCGCAGGCGCGTGGTGACGGCCTCCTCGGTGGCGACGTCGAGAGCGGACAGCGGGTCGTCGAGCACGAGCACGGCGGGGCGCGCCGCGATCGCCCGGGCGAGCGCGAGCCGTTGCCGCTGCCCGCCGGACAGGGACAGGCCCTCCTCCCCGATGCGGGTCTCGACACCCTGTGGCAGGTCGGCGACGAAGCCCGCCTGCGCCACCTCGAGCGCCTCGTGCAGGCGCCGCTCGCGCTCGGTCTCCGGCACGGCGTCGGGGCCGGCCTCGGGGACGCCGAGCAGCACGTTGTCGCGTACCGACGCCGAGAACAGCGTGGGGTCCTCGAACGCGACCGCGACGGCCCGGCGCACGTCGTGCCGCCGCAGGCGCCGCACGTCGACGCCGTCGAGCAGCACCTCGCCCCCCGTGACGTCGAAGATGCGCGGCACCACCATCGCGAGGGTGGACTTGCCCGAGCCGGTGAGGCCGACGAGCGCCGTCGTCGTGCCGACGGGGAGCTCGAGGTCGACGTGCTCGAGGACCGGGCGCGGCGCGTCCTCGTAGCGGAACGTGACGTCGCGGAGCTCCACGTGGCCGCGCGCCGGGCCTGCCTTCACGGGGTCGGCGGGGTCGGCCAGGGGGTTCGGGGTCTCCATCACCTCGAAGAAGCGGTCGACGGCGGTGCGCGCGTTGAGCGTCATCGACAGGGTCATCCCGAGGTCGACCACGGGGCCGTTGATGACGGCCGTCGTGAGGAAGAAGGCGACGAGGCTGCCGACCGTGATCTGCCCCTGGGCGGCGAGCACCGTGCCGAGCACGAGGCAGACGGCCAGCGTGACCTCGGGGATGAGCTGCAGCGACGTGGTGACGGTGGCCTGGTTGCCCGCCTTGCGGATCTCCGTGCGACGCAGCTCCTCCGCCTGGTCGGTGAACGAGTCCAGCGCGTCACGCCCGCGGCCGAACGCCTTGAGCACGCGGATCCCGTGCACGGACTCCTCGACGGTGGTGGCGAGGTCGCCGGACTGGTCCTGCGACAGGCGCGCGATGACGCGGTAGCGACGCGAGAAGCGGAACGCGATGACGGTCACCGGGATCGCGCCCGCGAGGTAGACGAGCCCGAGCCACCCGGCCGTGGCCAGCAGGATGCCGACACCGACCACGATCGTCACGATGCTGACGACGAGCTGCAGGAGGCCGAACACCAGCCAGCGGCGCAGCAGTCCGAGGTCGCCCATGATGCGGCTGAGCAGCTGGCCGCCGGGCCACCGGTCGTGGAACGCGACGGGCAGGTCCTGCAGGTGGCGGAACAGCGCCATCCGCAGCTCGGCCTCGACGCGCGTGCCGGGGTACATCACGAGGTTGCGGCGCAGCAGGACGAAGCCGGCCTCGGCCACGCCGAGCACCAGCACGAGCACGACGGGCACCACGAGGGCGCCGAGGTCGTGGGCCGCCGCCCCCTCGGCGAGCGGGCCCTCGACGAGAGCCTGCAGCACGCGCGGGATCGCCAGCGCGGCGAGGCTCGCGCCCAGCGCGGAGAAGAGGCCGCCGACCATCCGGGGCAACGCGGGGCGGACGTAGGGGTACAGCCGGCGCACCGACGCGAACGTGGAGAGCTCTGACCCGGCGGGGGCGACGGCCACGGGGGCGGCGTCGCCCGTGCGGCCCGGCGGGCCCTCGGCGCGACCCGGCGGGGTGCCGGGCGCGGCGGGAGGTCGGGGTGCGGAGGAGGCGGAGCTCCTCCTGGGACTGTCGGAGGGATCGGCGCGGCGGGCGCCTCGGCTGCGGCTGCGCGAAGTGCGCTTCGTGTCGGGCATCACAACCATTCTGTCACTCGCCGCCGACACGCTTGCCCCGATCATGCGGTGCGCCGCGATCTCGGGATACCGCTTACCCCCGCGAGATCTCGCCGTCGCGCCCTCGGTCGAGCGCGACGGCGAGAGCCGCCACGGGCCGCGGTCAGGCCACCGCGACGCCCCCGGCACCGTGTCCGGCACCGCCACCGGCACCGTGCCCGGCACCGTGTCCGACCGGGGTTCCGGCGGCGTCATCGGCCGCGCCCGTCGGGGCGGGCAGGCCGGTCTGGTCGAAGAACGCCAGCTCGTGCGCGCAGGCCGCACGGAACGCGGCCGACATCCGGTCCCTGGTGGGGGCGTCGGCCGCCGCGGCGGCCCGGCGCAGGATCGCGACGGCCTCGCGCGTCGCGTCGGCGAACGCGTCGTCGGCGTACGTGCCCAGCCACGCGGCGTACGGGTGGGCGGGGTGGTTGCGGGCGGCGAGCCGCTCCCCCACGTCCTGGTAGATCCAGTAGCAGGGCAGGACGGCGGCCACGAGGGTCGCGTAGTCGTTTCCGGCCGACCGCAGGTGGTCGAGGTACGCCGCCGTCGTCGGGCTGGCGGGCACGTCCTGCGGCTCGCCGCCCAGCCAGCGCGTGTGCAGGTCGAGCTCGGTGACCAGCGCCCCGTGCGCGCCACCCGCCCAGAACGCCTGCTCGACCCGGGTCGGCGCGAGCTCGCTCGCCCGCGCGAGGCAGCGCGCGTAGTCGCGCAGGTACAGCGCGTCCTGCTCCAGGTACGTGCGGAAGTGCCCGGCGTCGAGGCTCCCGTCGCCCAGCGACCGGACGAACGCCAGGTCGTCGATCGCGGCGCGCACGCCCGCGGCATCGTCCCACCAGCGCGCGACGACGTCCTCCCCGTGATCGTCCGCGGACGCGTCGCCCGCGCCCGCCGCTGGCGACGTCGCGGGCTGCTCCACGGCGCCGGCCCGCAGCCCCACCAGGTGGTCCACGGGGCCGTTCCCGCCGCCGACGCGCAGGTCCTCCCCCGCCCGGATCGCCGCGGTGAGCCAGGTCTTCGTGCCCCGCAGCGCCTCGGCCCAGTCGCCCGTGCGGGCGTACCTCGCGGCCAGCCCGCTGGACAGCGAGCAGCCCGTTCCGTGGGTGGAGGTGCTGGTCAGGCGCAGCCCCGGCAGCTCGACGAGCACGCCCTCCGGCCCGACCAGGGCGTCCGGGGCCCCGTCCCCCGTCGCGACCGCCTCGGCGGCGCCCAGGTGCCCACCCTTCGCCACCACGAGGACCCCGTGCCGCGCCGCGAGCCGCCGCGCCTGGTCGAGGGCGGCCGGCCAGTGGGCCGCCGGAGGCTCGCCGGCGAGGACCGCGAGCTCGGGCAGGTTCGGGGTCACGACGTCCACGCGGCCGAGCAGGTCCCGCACCGCGTCCTCGGCAGCCGGGTCGAGCAGCCGGTCGCCGCTGGTCGCCACCATGACCGGGTCCAGCACGACGGCGGGGCGCGCCGTCGTGCCGGTGGCGTCGCACGCGGCCCGCGGCAGCCCGTCGAGCCAGGCGGCCACCGCCCGGGCGACCGGGGCCGACGCGAGCATCCCGATCTTCACGGCGTCGACGGTCACGTCGTCGGTGACGGCGTCGAGCTGGGCGGCGAGGAACTCCGCGGGCGGCACGTGCACGTCGCGCACCCCCCGGGTGTTCTGCACGGTCAGCGCCGTGACGGCGGCCATCCCGTAGCCGCCCGCGGCCGCGATCGACTTGAGGTCCGCCTGGATCCCCGCGCCCCCGGAGGGGTCGGACCCGGCGACCGCCAGGACGCGGGGGCGGCTGCCTCTCGCCGGCGCCGACAGCACCGTGGAGGCGGGAGCGGGAGCAGTGGTGCCGGCGCGGCCGGCGGAGCTGTCTTCAGGTGCGCGCGCACGCATGTCGACATCCCTTCGCTAGTTCGAGCTAGATCAGGTTCGACGGGTGTGATCTCAGCGCCCGCCGGCCGGCCGCGACGATGTCGCAGCGATGACCGACCGGACGCACCCCGTGTCGTGCGGCCCACGGTAGCCCAGGTCAGAGCAGGCATCGCCGGGCGTCCGGCCCGCGCGTGTCGGAGGTGCAGGCCTCAGCACCGACGTCCCGTCGCCGTCGTCCGCCCGCGCGGTAGGGTGCGGGGGTGCCCGTGGTCGTCCGTCGTGTGCGCGAGCTCCTCGTCGCAGGTACGACGCTCAGCATCGCGGCCGCCGCCCACCTCCTGGCCGGCGGCGCGCTCCCCGGTGCACCCCTCGCCTGGCTCGTCGTCGCGGCGCTCACGGCGCCCCTCGCGGTGTGGACCGCCCGCCGCCGGCTGACCCTCCGGCGCCTCCTGCCGGCGATGGTCGCGCTGCAGCTCGTGCAGCACACGACGTTGTCCGTGCTCGGCGCGGCGGGCACGCGCGCTCCTTCGGCACAGCTCTCGACCCCGGGCACCACCCCGGACGGGCATGCGCTCCACGCCCTGGGCCCGGGCTCCCTCGCGCCCGCGACGGGCGGCGGGCTGTTGCACCACGCGTCCGACACCGGCACCACCTCCTGGATGCTTGCGGCGCACGCCGCCGCGGTGCTGCTCACCGCCCTGCTGCTCGCGGCGGGCGACCGGGCAGCCCTCACCGTCGTGGGACACCTGCGGCACGTCGCGCTGCTCGTGCAGGAGCCGCCGGTGCTGCCGGTGGTCCGCGAGCCCGCCGTCGTCGTCGGGCGCACCTGGCGCCCCCACCCGGCCCGTGTCCGCCGGCGCACGCCCCCGCGGGGCCCCCCGCTGCTCCCGGGCGCGCTCGCGCGCGCCGCCTGACCCTGCCCTGGTCCGTCGTCGGACGGGGGCGGGTCCCTCGCCGTCCCACGACCGTCTGACACACCTGACAGCCAGGAGCAGAAGAACCCATGTCCAGGACCACCCCTGTCCTCACCCCTGCCCTCCGCCCGCGCCGCCTCGCCGGCGTGGCCGCCCTCGCCCTCCCTGCCCTCGTGCTCGGCGCGACCGCCGCGTCCGCGCACGTGACCGTCACCCCGGACGCGGCCGAGACCGGGTCGTACGCCACCCTCACCTTCAAGGTCCCGAACGAGTCCGCCGAGGCCTCGACCACCGCGGTGCAGGTCGACCTGCCGAGCGACACCCCGTTCACCAGCGTGTCCGTCGAGCCCGTGCCGGGCTGGACGGCGAAGGTCACCCAGGCGCCTCTGCCCGAGCCCGTCGAGGTGCACGGCACCACCGTCACCGAGGCGCCGGCATCCATCGAGTGGACCGCCGACGACGCCGACGCCGGCATCGCGCCGGGCGAGTTCCTCCGGTTCACGGTGTCGGCCGGCGCCGTCCCGGACGGCGTGGAGGAGATCGTCCTCCCCGCCACCCAGACCTACTCCGACGGCGAGGTCGTCGCCTGGGACCAGGAGGCGTCGGGCGACGCCGAGCCCGAGCACCCTGCTCCCGTCCTGCAGGTCGTGCCCGCCGCCGAGGACGGCGGCCACGGCGCGGCGTCGGCCGCCGGTGCCGGCGACTCGGGCACGGACGCGGGCACGGACGCTTCGGCCGAGGACGACGGCTCCGGCACCCTCCCGCTGGCGCTGGGCGCCGCGGGCCTCGGGCTCGGGCTGGTCGGCGCCGTCACGGGTGTCGTCGCCCTCGCCCGGACGCGCGCCCGCGCCGACGGCACCGACGGCACCAGCAGCACGGAGCAGCGATGAGCGTGCAGAGCAGGAGCACCGCCGCGCGGCGCGCCCTCGCCGCGGCCGGTTCGTTCGCGCTCGCCGTGGGCCTCGGCGCGGCCGGCGTCGTCGGCGCGGCCGTGCCCGCGAGCGCCCACAACGTCGTCGTCGGGACGTCGCCGACCTCGGGGTCGACCGTGACCGAGCCGCCGGAGTCCGTCGACGTGACGTTCGACGACGTGGTGCTCGACCTGTCCGCCGAGGGCTCCAGCACGGTCCTCACGGTCACGGACCCCGACGGCACGAACTACGCGACCGGCTGCCCGACGACGCAGGACCGCACCGTGTCCGTGCCCGTCGCGCTGGGCGTCGGCGGGGAGTACACCGTGGACTGGCGGATCGTGTCGGCGGACGGGCACCCCACCAGCGGCGAGTTCTCGTTCACCTACGACCCGCCCGCCGGGGCTGAGGCCGCCGCTCCGGCGGCGGACGCGGCACCGTGCGACGCGGCCGGGACGGCCGGGGACGACGCCTCCGGCGGCGCGGCGGACCCTGCGGCGGGCGGTGCGTCCGAAGCGGACGCGCCCTCCGGGGACGGCAGCGCCTCGGAGCTGGCCGTGGTGCTCGGCATCGCGGGCGGCGTCGTCGTGCTCGCCGGTGCGGCGGTGCTCGTGGCACTGCGGCTCGCCCGACGCCGGGGCTGACGCATGGGCTGACGCGCCGCACCCCGCGACCTGTCAGGGCCAGCGCCGCGTATACCGCGCCCTGGCCCTGACAAGTCCTGGTGCCCCCCGAGCTGTCAGGGCCGGGGCTGGGTATACCCCGCGCTGGCCCTGACAGGTCGATGGTCCTGGCGGCTCGAGTACACCTGCGTCGCCGTCGGGTCGTCCCCGGACCGCGTCGGAGCCGCCTACGATGCCGACCATGGATGCGGGGCAGATCGTCGGGATCGTGACGGGCCTGGTCGTGGTGGTCGTGCTGGTCACGGCGGTGGCCTTCTGGGCGGCACGACGCCGCCGGGCGGCGCGCGGACGGGCACAGGACCTGGAGGCGGAGCTGCAGCGGCTCGGGCTGGAGGCGGGCTCCGCCCTGGTCCGTGCGGACGAGCGGGCCCGGCTCGCGGAGGACGAGCTCGCGTTCGCCCAGGCGGAGCTCGGCGACCGGGAGACGCGCGAGCTCGCGCCCACGCTGCGGCGGGCGCGCGAGCGCCTGTCCGAGGCGTTCCACCACAACCAGCTCCTGCACGACCACGTCCCGGACACCGACCAGCAGAGGCGCGAGTGGTCGGCGCGGGTCGTCGACCTGTGCCGGTCGGCCGACGCCTCGCTCGACGAGCTCGACCGTGGGCTCGCCGCCCTGCGGCAGACGGTCCGCTCGACCCCCGACGCCGTCGACCGCGTGGACGCGGAGCTGGCCCGGGTGCGCGAGGCCGTGCCCGCCGCGCGCGCCGACCTCGAGCGCCTGCGGGGGCAGTACGCCGAGCGGGCCCTGCTGCCCGTCGCGGACAACCCGGAGCAGGCGGAGCGGCTGCTCGAGTTCGCCGGTCGCAGCACCGCAGCCGCCCGCAAGCGCCTGACGACGCAGCAGGTCGCGGAGGCCGGCGCCGCAGCACGCGCGGCGGAGGAGGCCGTGCGCCGCGCCGAGGGGCTGCTGCGCGCCGTCGACGACTACGAGGCCGAGGCGTTGCGGGCGGAGGCGGCCCTCGGGGCGATCGTCGCGGAGTCCCGCGCCGAGCTCGCCGAGGCACGCGCCCTCCCGTCGGCGCAGCGGGCGGGCCGGATCGACGGCGCGGTCGCGGCGCTCGAGGACGCCCTGTCCGCGCTCCCCGCCGCGGGCGAGCCCGGCGACCCGGTGGGCGCCCTCACCCGGGTCCGCGAGGCCAACACCGCGCTGGACGACGCCGTCGCGGAGCGGGCGGAGCGTGACGAGCGCGCCCGGCGTGCGGCGTCCCGGCTCGGGCCTGCGCTCGACGACGCCGAGCGGCAGCTCGCGGCGGCGCGGTCCGTCGTCGACGACTACCGCGCCCCTGTGGGCCCCGACGCCCGCACGCGCCTGGCGGAGGCCGAGCGCGAGGTGGCGCAGGCCCGCGCCGCGGAGGACCCCGAGCGCGGGGTCGCCGCCGCCCGCCGGGGCGCCGCGCTCGCCGCGGAGGCCGCGACCCTGGCGCACCGGGACATCGCCCGGTCGGGCCAGGGGCAGCGCTGGGACGGCGGCTACAACGGCGGACCGGACGGGTACGGCGGTGGGTACGGGGGCGGGTACGGCTGGCAGGGCGGACGCCGCCCCGGTGGCCGCGGCGGCTCCGACGTCTTCGGCGCCGTCCTGGGCGGGATGGTGCTGGGCGGCATCCTCGACGACATCGGGGACATCGGCGACATCTTCGACTGACGTCGACGACGCCGCGGGGTACGAGCGGTAGGACGACGAGCACGGGAGGGCGGATGACCACCACGGTGCGGCGGCGGGTGCGGGTGCACGGGCGCGTGCAGGGCGTCGGTTTCCGCTGGTCGACCCGAGAGGCGGCCCGCAGGGCGGGCGTGGGCGGGCTCGTGCGCAACCTCCCCGACGGGACGGTCGAGGCGGAGGTCGAGGGCACACCCGACGCGGTGGACGCGATCCTCGCGTTCCTGCGCGACGGCCCGCCCGGGGCCCTCGTCACCGGGGTCGTCGTCGAGGACGTCCCGCCGCTCGGCCAGACCGCCTTCGACGTCAGCGGCTGACGTCCCTCATGGTGGCCGGCACGCGCGCCGCCACGAGCTCGACGACGCCGGCCCGCGTGCGCGCGTGCTCCTCGACCGCGAGCCCCCGCTCGAGCACCCACCGCATCGGCCGGCGCCGGAAGTGCTCGCCCGCCAGCGGCACGCTCACCACGTCCGCGAGCACCTGCAGCGCCCGGAGCGGCCAGGCGCTGGACGCCACGTGGTCGGCCAGCAGGAGCAGCCCGCCCGGGCGCAGCACGCGCGCCATCTCGGCCAGTGCCGTCCGCTCGTCGGCGATGCCGCACAGCGAGAAGGTGCACACGGCGGTGTCGAACGAGGCGTCGGGCAGGTCGAGCGCCTGCGCGTCGCCCCGGCGCAGGTCCGACGCGGGGTCTATCCCGAGCCCCAGGCGGTCCGCACGACGGCGCGCGACCCCGAGCATGCCGCCGCTCTGGTCGACGCCGACGAACCCGCCCGGCCGGGCAGTCACCGCGGACGGGTAGTGCTCGAGGTTGAGCCCCGTACCGACCGCGACCTCGAGGGTGCGTCCTTCGGCCAGCGCGCAGAGCCTCTCCCGCACGCCGGGGAACATGCGTCGCTCGGCGGCCGTGAACGCCCGGTCGTAGCCGGCGGACTCGCGGTCCCACCGGCGTCGTAGCCGCGCCGCCCGCCCGCGTTCCGTCCGCCCGTGCTGCACGCCGTCGTCGCTGGTCACCGCCCCAGGTTGCCACGGCCACCGGGACCGCGACAGGGCCGCGGACCACGTAGCATTTCGCACGTGACGAGTCCCACCCATGCCCGACCCGCCCGACGCCGCGGCGTCGGCAGCACGATCGTGGGCGGCGTCGGCGAGATCCTCATCACCCTCGGCGTGGTGCTCGGGCTGTTCGTCGTGTGGCAGCTGTGGTGGACGTCGGTCGAGGCCACGGCCCAGGCCCAGGAGGTCATGCAGGAGTTCGAGGCGACGCTGCCGCCCGCCAACCCCGAGCCCGCCGAGCTGCGCACGGACGACCCGCCGGTGCCCGACAAGGCGGCCTACGGCGAGACGATCGGCACGCTCATCGTGCCGGCCTGGTACGGCCTGACGAACAACGCGATGCCGATCGCGGAGGGCACCGGCATGGACGTGCTCGACCGCGCCATGGCGGGCCACTACGAGACGTCGCAGCAGGTGGGCGAGATCGGCAACTTCGCGCTCGCCGGGCACCGGCGCACCCACGGCAACTCGTTCCGGCACGTCGACGACCTGGAGAAGGGCGACCAGATCATCGTCGAGACGGCGACGACCTGGTACGTCTACGAGGTCACCGACCACGAGATCGTCACCCCCGACCAGGTGGACGTCGTCGCGCCCGTGCCCCACCATCCCGACGAGAAGCCCACCGAGCGGCTGCTGACGCTCACCACCTGCCACTCGCTCACGCTCGGCGAGTTCGGGAACGACCACCGCTGGATCACGTACGCGACCTTCGTCGGCTGGATGGACCGCGCCGACGGCACGCCCGAGCAGGTCCGCTGAGAGCCCGACGAGACTTCGACGAGGACGAGACGACATGTACGCGTGGATCTTCCATCACCTGCCGGGCAACCTGTTCTGGCGGGTGCTGCAGTCGGTGGTGCTGGTCGCCGCGGTCGTGGCGGCCCTGTTCCTGTGGGTCTTCCCGGCGATCGCCCCCTACCTGACCCTGCTGGAGGGCGACCCGGCGGTCGGCTGACGCTCAGGTGCTCGCGCGCACCACCAGCTCCGGGTCGAAGAGCACCTCCTGGGGCGCGGACGCCGGGTCGTCGATCTCCTGCAGCAGGATCTCGGCGGCGGTGGTCCCGATGGCCTCGGCCGGCTGGCGCACCGTCGTGAGCGGGACCGCGCCGGTGGTCGCGAACGGGATGTCGTCGTAGCCGACGAGCGCGACGTCCTCGGGCACCCGGACCCCGCCGTCCAGCAGCGAGCGCAGCAGGCCGAGCG
Organism: Isoptericola sp. NPDC019482; assembly: GCF_040632295.1. Taxonomy (NCBI): domain Bacteria; kingdom Bacillati; phylum Actinomycetota; class Actinomycetes; order Micrococcales; family Promicromonosporaceae; genus Isoptericola; species Isoptericola sp. NPDC019482. Next base: position 108,031 of record NZ_JBEYBQ010000010.1, on the reverse strand, counting down.
CGTGCATGTCGTTCCCCGCGAGGACGGCGTCGGGCCGTTCTCCCGGCGCGGCGGCGGCGATCCGCCGCCCCACCTCGGCCCCCTCGGGCATGCCCAGGTCGTCGGAGTGCACGACCTCCAGCGTCGCCCCGGGCGTGCCGTCGACGACCTCGTGCATGCCCTCGAGCCGGCGCCGCACCTGCTGCACCCGTGCCCGCCCCGTGGCCGCGAGGAGCCGGCGGCGTCCGCCGTCCACCAGGTGCTGCGCCGCGACCCGGCCGCCCTCCCGGTGCCGCAGCGACACGGTCGACAGCCGCCCGTCCGGGTCCTGCTGGTCGACCACCACGACCGGGTTCCCGCGTTCCTTGCGCGCCGTCAGCGCAGCCATCTGCGCGTCGTGGGGCGCCACGACCATGCCGTCGAAGCGCAGCTGCTCGAACAGGGCGACGAGCCGCTCCTGCTGCTCGGGCGACTCGTGCGTGCTGCCCGTGACGAGGGTGAGGTCCGCGCCCGCCACCACTCGTTCGACGGCGCTCACCACGTCGGCGAAGAACGGGTTGGACGCGTTGATCACGGACACGCCCACGATGCCCGAGCGCTGCCAGCGCAGCTGCCGCGCGGACAGGCTCGGCACGAACCCGAGCTGCTCCACGGCCGCCCGGATGCGCGCCGTCGTCGCGGGCGCCACCTTCTCCGGGCGGTTGAGGTAGTTGGAGACGGTCGCGGCGGACACGCCCACGTGCCGCGCCACGTCGTGGATGGTCACCATCCGCGCTCACCCGCCACGACGGGGCGGTGCAGGACGGGGCGGTGCAGGATGGGCGGATGGACACGCGACCGACGCCCGGCGCTCCCCTGCGCTTCGGGGTGAAGCTCACGCAGGACGCCCCCGTCGCCACGTTCCGCCAGGTCTGGCAGACCGCCGACGAGGCGGGGTTCGACCACGTGTGGGTGATGGATCATCTCGCCTCCCTGGGCGCGGACGACGACCGTCCGATCTTCGACGCGTGGGCCATGCAGACGGCGATGGCCGTGGCCACCTCGCGGGTGCGGATCGGCTGCATGGTGTCGGGCAACTCCTACCGCCACCCGGTGATGCTGGCCAAGCTGGCCACGACCGTCGACCACCTGTCGGGCGGTCGGCTGGAGCTCGGGATCGGCGCCGGCTGGAACGAGCACGAGCACACCATGTACGGGCTCGACCTCGGCAGCGTGCGCACGCGCATGGACCGCCTCGAGGAGTCGCTGCAGGTCATCACCGCGCTCTGGACCCGGCCGCGCACCACGTTCGACGGCGCGCACTACCGGCTGGCGGACGCCGTCGCGGAGCCGAAGCCGGTGCAGCGCCCGTACCCGCCGATCTGGGTGGGCGGTTCCGGCCCCCGGCGGACCCTGCGCCTGGTGGCGCAGTACGCCGACGTGTGGAACGACACCTCCAGCACGCCGGAGCAGGTCGCCGCGCTCGGTGAGGTGCTCGACCGACACTGCGCCGACGTCGGCCGCGACCCGGCGCAGATCCGGCGCACGGTCCAGCTGCGGCTGCGCGAGCACCCGCTCGCCGAGCTGCCGGGGCTGGTGGGGCGGTACGCCGCGGCGGGCGTCACGGAGTTCGTGGTGGTGCTGTCGTCGGGCGAGGCGGCGCTGCGCGAGCTCGACGGCGTGGTCGCCGCGTTGCCCGAGCTGCGCTCCGCGGTCTGAGCCGACCCGCACTACGCCGCCCCCGCCTGGGCCGCGTGCAGCGCGGCGTACCGGGCACCGCGGGCCATCAGCGCGTCGTGGCTGCCCACCTCCACGACCCGGCCGTGCTCGAGCACCACGATGCGGTCCGCCGCGCGCACCGTGGACAGACGGTGCGCCACGACGAGGGTCGTGCGGTCACGCATGAGGCGGTCGAGGGCGTCACGCACGACGCCCTCCGCCTCCGGGTCCAGGGCGCTGGTGGCCTCGTCGAGGAAGAGGATCCGCGGGTCGCGCACCAGCGCGCGGGCGATCGCGAGGCGCTGACGCTGGCCGCCGGACAGCCGGGCGCCGCGCTGCCCCACCACCGTGTCCCATCCGTCGGGCTGCGCCTCGACGAAGTCCAGCGCGTTGGCGTCGCGCAGCGCCGCCCGGACGCGGGCGTCCGTCGCCGCCGGGTCCTCGCCGGCGGTGTCGAGGCCGTACGCGACGTTCTCGCGGATCGTGCCCTCGAAGAGCACCGACTCCTGCGGCACGACGGAGACCCACCGGCGCACCGTGCGCAGGTCGAGCTCGGCCATGTCCGCACCGTCGAGCAGGAGACGACCGGCGGTGGGCCGCACGAAACCGAGCACGAGGTTGAGCAGCGTGGACTTGCCCGAGCCCGACGGCCCCACGAACGCGACCGTCTCGCCCTCGCGGATCTCGAGGTCGACGTCGTGCAGCGCGTCGTCTGCGGCGTCCGGGTACCGGTGCGAGACGTGCTCGAGCCGCAGGTGCCCGCGCACGTCGTCCACCTGGCGGCGGCCCTCGTTGCGCTCGAGGTCGGGCTCCGCGAGCACCTCCGCGATCGACCGCACCGACTCCACACCGCGCGCCGTGACCGGCACCAGGTTGAGCACCTGGGTCAGGCCCTGGGTGAGGAGACCGAAGTACGTGGACAGCAGCACCACCTCGCCGGGCGTGACGGCGATGAACCCGGTGAGCGAGACCACCGCGGCCAGGACGAGGCAGCACACCCCGAGCAGCTGCATCGCGACCCACGACACGGACGCGACGCGACCGTTGAGCAGGTCGAGGCGCAGGGCGGCGCGGCGCACCTCCTCGGCGCCGTCCGCCACCCGTGAGACCGCGGTGCGCTCGAGCCCGTGCGCGCGCGTCACCGGGATGAGCGACGCCATCTCCCCCACCTGGGCCGAGAAGCCCTCGATCTCGCGGCGGAACTCCGCGTTGCGCGCCTGCGAGCGCCGCGACATCGTGCGCCGGATGACCAGCGCCGTCGGGATGGCGAGCGCGTACACGGGCAGGAACTCGGGGACCTTGATCGCCGTCATCGTGATCGCGCCGACCATCACCATCGCCGCCGACAGGAGGGGGTGGGTGACCTGCTGCAGCATGAGCTCGACGTTCTCGACGTCGCGCACGACCTTGCTCTGCACGACGGCGGAGCTGGCCCGGGAGTAGTAGCCGATGGACAGCTCCTGCAGCCGCTCGACCAGCGCGTTGCGCAGTGCGGCGCCCGTGTCGCGCACGACGGTCATGAAGTTCCGCGTGTACACGATGTGGTTCGGGTAGTTCTGCGCCAGGAGCACGACCGCCACGGCGAACCAGATCAGCACGGTCGTGACCGGCCCGCCCTGGGCGACGACATCGATCACCGCCCCGGTGATGACCGGCAGGAACCACAGGGGCGTCTCCTTCACCGCGAAGGCGAGGAGCGCGACGGTCATGCGGCGCGGGTGCGTGGCCAGCAGGCGCAGCAGCGAGCGCACCGGCCGTCGGCCGTCGAGGAGGGGCTGGTCGGACGTGCTGGCAAGGGCTTTCCGGCGCACGAATCGATTCTAGACGGCGCCCGGGGTGCGGTCCTCGCCACAGTCGCGCCCGGACGGTCCGTGCGGGCCCCGGGCGCGACTAACCTGATGCCGTGGCTACCTTCTCGAGCGTGACGCGCCAGCACATCCTCCGGGCGATCGAGGAGCACGACGACCGCGGCCCCGACGCCTTCGTCGGCGTCTACGGGTTCACGCCGACGCCCGGCCACACGTTCGTCCACGAGGACCGCACGTACGACTCCAAAGCCGTGCTCGGCGTCGCGCACAAGTACGCCACGGGCGTCCCGGCGCGCGCCGAGGACCTCGTCGACGCCAAGTGCGACGACGCCGCCATCCTGCGCAAGCACGGCTTCGTGGCGACCGCCCCCGCGTCGGCCGCGCCGGCCCCGGCCCGCAAGACGGCCGCCCCGCGCCGCAAGGCCGCGAGCGCCCCCGCCCGCAAGCCCGCCGCCCCGGAGCCCGAGCTCGCGATCTGCCCCACCTGCTTCACCGCGCTGCCCGCCACCGGCATCTGCGACGAGTGCGGCTGAGCCCCGCCCGCTGAACCGGCGGCCCACGAACCCCGCACCCCCGCAGGCGCGGGCGCGGCGGCGTCGTGCTGGACTGACGGCATGACCAACTACGCCCGGATGTACCGCTTCGGCATGACGCCGTGGGAGGGCTACGCCGAGGCGGCGGCGCCCAGCGTCGCCGCGGTGCTGGACCGGGAGGAGACGGACCGCACGCCGCCGCTGGGGCGGGCGCTGGACCTGGGCTGCGGCCGCGGTCAGTACACCCCGGAGCTGGCGCGGCGCGGCTGGGAGGCCGTGGGCGTCGACGCCGTTCCCCGGGCGATCGCCGAGGCGCGCCGCCGCGACCCTGCCGGCACCTACGTCGTCGGCGACGTCACCGACCTGCCGTCGGCCGGGCTCGGGACGTTCGACCTCTTCCTCGACGTGGGCTGCTTCCAGGGCCTCGACCCCGCGCAGCGTGCTGCCGAGGCGCGGGGTGTGACGTCCCTGGCGCGCCCCGGCGCGACGCTGCTCATGCTCCAGTTCGGCCCGTCACGCTGGCAGCGGCTGACCGAGGGCGTCTCCCAGGACGAGGTCACCGGCGCGTTCGACGCCTGGGACCTGCTCGACGTCCGTGACGCGGACACCGCTGGCCTCGGCTTCCCGATGAACCGCACGGGGCCGCGCTGGTACCGCCTCGGGGTGCGGGCCGCCGGGTAGGTCCCGACCCCGGAGGCCTCGACCACCGACGGCTCAGCCGGCCTGCTGCCGCACGCGCGCGGCCTGCGTCGTCAGGTGCGTGCGCTCGGCGGTGCTGGTGGCCGCGTCGGCGGCCAGGGCGTAGCGCCGCGCCGCCTCGGCGAGGTCGCCCGCCCGCTCGTGCAGGTAGGCGGCAGCGGCGTCCCGGCGCGGGACGTCGGGCGGCAGGGCCTCGACCAGGCGCAGGCCGGCGAGCGGACCGTCCACGTGCCCGACGGCGACGGCGCGGTTGAGCTCCACCACCGGGTTGCGCGGCTCCAGCCGGACCAGCTCGTCGTACCACTCGAGGACCTGCGGCCAGTCCGTCTCCTCGGCCGTCGCCGCGTCGTCGTGGAGGGCGGCGATCGCCGCCTGCGCCTGGTACGGCCCGAGCCGGTCGCGGGCGAGGGCGCGCTGCAGCAGCGCGACCGCCTCCGCGATCGCCGCCGTGTCCCACAGCGAGCGGTCCTGCCGGTCGAGCGGCACCAGCTCGCCCGCCGCGGTCGTGCGGGCGTCGCGGCGGGCGTGGTGCAGCAGGAGCAGGGCCAGCAGGCCCGCGACCTCGGCGTCGTCGGGGACGGCACCGACGAGCTGGCGCGTCAGCCGGATCGCCTCGGCCGCGAGGTCGACGCCGTCGGCCCGGCCCGCAGGCCCGCCCGTGAAGCCCTCGTTGAAGATCAGGTAGAGCACGCGCAGCACGGCGCGCACGTCCCCGGGCTCGCCGAACCGCTCCCCCGCCACCGTCCGCTTCGCGCGCGAGATGCGCTGCGCCATGGTCGCCTCCGGCACGAGGAACGCGCGGGCGACCTGCGCCGTCGTCAGCCCGCCGACCGCACGCAGGGTGAGGGCGACCGCCGAGGCCGGGGAGAGCGCCGGGTGGCAGCAGCGACTGAGCAGCAGCAGGGTGTCGTCGGCCTGCTCCGCCGGGCCGGGCGGGGGCTCGAGCGTCACGCGGATCTCGCGCTGCGCGCGGGAGGACGCCGATCGGCGCGCGTCGACGAACTTGCGCCACGCGACCGTGACGAGCCACCCCTTGGGGTCCGACGGCGCGCCGCCCGGGGCGTCCCAGCGGCGCACCGCCTCCAGGAGCGCCTCCTGGACGGCGTCCTCGGCCGTCGCGAAGTCGGCGCCGCGCCGGACGAGGACGCCGAGGACCTGGGGGCCCAGGTCTCTCAGCGCCTCGTCCCGGTCGGTCGGCGTCATCCGGTGACCTCGGCGTCGTCCGTGAGGAAGGGCCGCACCTCGATCCACTCGTGCAGCGGACGCCCCCCGGGGCCCGGGGCCGAGGACAGGTACGCCGCGGCCTCGTACGCCCGGTCCTGGGAGTCGACGTCGATCGCCATCCACCCGGCGATGAGGTCCTTGGTCTCCGCGAACGGCCCGTCGGTGACCGGCGGCCGCCCCTCGCCGTCGTACCGCACGAAGTCCCCGCGCGGAGAGAGCGCCTGGGCGTCCACGAACTCGCCGCGCTCCTTGAGGTCCTCGATCATCCGGCCCATGAACTCCATGTGGGCGGTGACCTCGTCGGGCGTCCACCGGTCCATCGGCACGTCCGTGCCGGGCACCGGCTCCGGGATCCCGCGGTAGTGCTTCAGCAGCAGGTACTTGGCCATGGTTCTCATCCTGTCGTCGCGGGCGGTGCCTGTCACCGCCGACACCCCAGGGACGGAGCCGTCGCGAGGTTCTCGACATCGGGCGCCGGCCGGGTCGTCCCTCGACGACCGTCGGCGGGCGGTCGTAGCGTGACGGTCGTGACGACCGCACCTCGGATCGAACCGTTCACCCCGCCCGCCGACCCCGCGCAGCTCGCCGACCTGCGCGCCCGCCTGCGGGCGACGCGGTGGCCCGACGCCCCCGACGGCGCGGGCTGGTCGCTCGGGACGGACGCCGACTACCTGCGCGGGCTCGTGACGTACTGGGCGGAGGAGTTCGACTGGGCGGCGGACCTCGCGGCGCAGGCACGGCTGCCGCGCTTCACGGCGGACGTCGGGGGCCGCGACGTGCGGTTCGTGCACGTGCGCGCGGCGGAGGGCTCGCGCGGGGCCCTGCCGCTGCTGCTCGCGCACGGCTGGCCGGACTCCTCCTGGCGGTACCGCAAGGTGGTGCCGCTGCTGACCGACCCGGGGGCGCACGGCGGCGACCCCGCGGACGCGTTCGACGTCGTCGTCCCCGACATGCCCGGCTACGGGTGGTCGCCCGCGCCGCGCGACCGCCTCCTCAGCTCGATCGACGTCGCCGCCCTGTACGCCGAGCTCATGGGCGCCCTGGGGTACGACCGGTTCGGCACGGCCGGCGGCGACATCGGCAGCCACGTGAGCCGCTACCTCGCCCTCGACCACCCGGACCGCGTCGTGGCCGTGCACCGCACGGACGGCGGGGTGCCGGTCTGGGCGGGCGACCTGGCCGAGCTCGCCGCCGAGGAGCGGGAGTGGTTCGCGGCCGCCGCCGCGTGGGGCGCCACCGAGGGCGCGTACGCGGCGATGCACCGCACCCGCCCGCAGACCGCCGCCTTCGGCCTGACGGACTCCCCGGTCGGCCTGGCCGCGTGGATCATCGAGAAGCTGCGGGCGTGGAGCGACTGCGGCGGCGACGTCGAGCGCTCGTACGCGAAGGACGAGATCCTCGCGCTGATCACCGAGTACTGGGTGACCGGCACGATCGGCTCGTCGATGCGGATGTACCACGCCAACGGGGCGATCGACCCGGTGCAGCTCTCCCGCCGTGTGGAGGTGCCCTCGGGCTTCGCGCTCTTCCCCGGCGACCTGCTGCGCCCGCCGCGCGCGTGGCTCGAACGGACAACGAACCTCGTGCACGTCAGCGAGCCGCCCCGGGGCGGGCACTTCGCCGCGTTCGAGGAGCCGGAGCTCTACGCGGCGGAGCTGCGGGAGTTCTTCCGCCCCTACCGCCCCGCCGCGGGCTGACCCGTCAGCGCCCGAACAGGCGCGCCAGGAACCCGCCGCCCGCCGGGCGGTCGCCCGCGGCGGGCTCGTCGTCGTGGCCAGGGCACCACTGGCCGGCGGGGACGGAGCGGCGGACGTCGTCGACGTGCTGGCCGCAGCCGTTCCAGGTCGTCTTGCCGCACGTCTTGCAGGTCACGGGGTAGCACACGGTGAGAGATCTCCTTCGGTCGTTCGGGTCGGTGGTTCGGGTCGGTGGTTCGAGCGGCGGCGCGGGCCGGCTCAGGCCAGCGTGAGGAAGAGCTTCTCCAGCTCCTCGGTGGTGAGGCCGTCCTCGCCGGAGCCGGCGTCCGGGTCGGCGAGGCACTCCTTCATCGCGGTGGAGATCACGGCGAAGCCGGCACGGTCCAGGGCGGCCGAGACAGCGGCCAGCTGGGTGACGACGTCGCGGCAGGAGCGCCCCTCCTCGACGGCCTCGATGACGGCGTTCAGCTGGCCGCGGGCGCGGCGCAGGCGGTTGGCGATGCGGCGCTGGGCGTCGCTGTCGGTGGTGAGCATCGGGTCCTCCCGGGCGTTCGGCGTGGTCGGTGCAGGTCAGGCGAGAGCGGGCTCGGGCACGACGAGCAGCTCCGCGGCGCGGTCGCCGAGCACGGCGCGCAGGGTGAGCGTCCCGCCCGACAGCGACGCGGAGTCGAACCCCGCCTGGGTCAGGACGCGGTGGGCGATCGCCGAGCGGACCCCCGAGGCGCACAGGACGCGCACGGGCCGCCCTGCGGCGGCCTCCCGGACCTCGTCGAGGCGGCCGCGCAGCTCGGTGTGCGGCACGGGGAGGGCGCCGGGCAGGTGCCCGGTCGCGACCTCCTGCGGGGTGCGCACGTCGAGCACCAGGGACTCGGCGAGGACGTCGTCCACGTCCTGGGCGTACCAGAGCCGCAGGGTGCCGTCGAGCACGTTGGACCCGACCATGCCCGCGAGGTTGACCGCGTCCTTCGCCTGCCCGTACGGCGGGGCGTACGCGAGGTCGAGGTCGATCAGGTCGGGCGCGGTCATGCCGGCGCGCAGCGCCGCGGCGAGCACGTCGATCCGCTTGTCGACGCCGTCGCGCCCCACGGCCTGCGCGCCCAGCAGCAGCCCGTCGTCCGGGCGCACGTGCAGCACGAGGTGCACCTGGCTGGCGCCGGGGAAGTACCCGGCATGCTGGTTCGGGTGCAGGTGCAGCGTTCGAGTGGCGATCCCGGCGGCGTCGAGCGCGGCGCGGTTCGCGCCCGTCGTGGCCGCGGTCAGCTCGCCGACCCGCACGATCGCCGTGCCCAGCGGCGGCGGCAGGGGGCGGGCCGTGCCCGGGCGGACGACGTCGTCGGCGACCAGGCGGCCCGCGCGGTTGGCGGGGCCGGCCAGGGCCACCGGGCGGCGGAGGCCCGTGACGGCGTCGGCCTGCACGACCGCGTCGCCCACCGCCCACACGCCCGGGGCGGAGGTGCGACCGTGCGCGTCGACGACGATCGCGCCGCGCTCGCACTCCAGCCCGGCCGCCTCGAACGTCTCCGTGTCCGGTCGGACGCCCACGGACAGCACGACGACGTCGGCCGGCACCCGGGTGCCGTCGCCCAGCACGACGACGTCCTCGTCGGGACCGGGCACGACGGCCTCGGCGGCCACCCCGGTCCGCACGGCCACGCCGAGGCGGTGCAGCTCCTGGGTGACGGGGTGCGCGACCTCGTCCTCCAGCGGCGGCAGCACGTGCGGGCCGAGCTCGACGAGCGTGACCTCGAGGCCGGCGGCCGCGAGCGCCTCGGCGGCCTCGACGCCGATGAACCCGGCGCCGAGCACGACGGCGCGGCGCGCACCGCCCTGCACCCGCTCCCGCAGCGTCCGTGCGTCCTCGACGGTGCGCAGCGTGCGCACCCGTGCGGAGCCGAGCCCGTCGATCGGCGGGCGCACGGCGCGCGCGCCCGGCGACAGCACGAGGGCGTCGTAGGGCAGCTCGACGACGCCGTCGGCGGTGGTCGCGGTGACGACGCGCCGGTCGGTGTCCAGCGCGGTCACGTCGTGGCCGGTGCGGACGTCGAGGGCGAGGGACGCGCGCAGGGACTCCGGGGTCTGCACGAGGAGCCGGTCCGCGTCGGGGATCTCGCCGCCGACGTGGTACGGCAGGCCGCAGTTCGCGAACGAGACGTGCGCGCCGCGCTCGAGCACGACGATCTCGGTCGTCTCGTCGAGGCGCCGGGCGCGGGCGGCGAAGCTCATGCCGCCGGCAACTCCCCCGACGACGACGATCCGCCGACGGGCGGGCGAGGCGAGGACCTCCGGTGCGGTGCTGCTGTCGATCATGGGTCGAGAATACCCCCGGGGGTATTGCTCGCCCGAATCCGCTGGTCAGCGGCGCGTGCGCCCGCACACGGACGTTCAGCCCTCCCCGTCGTGCTCGGCGTCGCGCGCGGACAGCGGGGTCGCCACGTCCTCCAGAGAACGTTTCTCGGCGCCGACCCCGAGGAACATCGCCACCACCCCGCCGCCGACCATCAGTGCGGCGCCGATGTAGTACCCCACCGCGATCCCGCCGATGTCCTCCGCCTGGCTCGCCGACTCGATCAGCCGCCCGAACAGCAGCGGCCCGGTGATGCCGCCGACCGCGGTGCCGATCGCGTAGAAGAACGCGATGCACAGCGCCCGGGTCTCCATCGGGAAGACCTCGCTCGCGGTGAGGTACGCGGAGCTCGCCCCCGCCGACGCGACGAAGAAGATCGCCATCCCGAAGAACGTCAGCGTCCACGCCGTCAGACCGCCGAGCATCAGCCCCGCGACCGCGAGAAGGACGCCGGAGACGATGTACGTCCCGGAGATCATCCGCACCCGCCCGACCTTGTCGAAGAAGGGGCCCAGGACGATCGCCCCGAGGAAGTTGCTCACCGCGAAGAGCGCGATGTACGCGCCCGTCTGCCCCACCCCGAGGAACGTCTGCAGCGTGTCGCCGAACGTGAAGAAGAACGCGTTGTAGAGGAACGCCTGCCCCACGAACAGGGCGAGGCACAGCACCGTGCGCCGCGGGTACTCGGCGAACACGGTGCGCGCGACGCGCGCCAGGCTCACGGTGTGCCGCTGCTTCACCGTCAGGGTGCCCTCGGGCTCCGGGAGGTCCACGCCGTCCTCCTCGGCCACCCGCCGCTCGATGCCGGACACGATCCGCTCGCTGTCCCGCTCCCGGCCGTGGATGAACAGCCACCGCGGGCTCTCGGGCACGTTGCGACGCACGAACAGCACGCACAGCCCGAGCACGGCGCCCAGCGCGAAGCACAGGCGCCACCCGAGCCAGGCCGGGATCAGCTCGGGGTTCAGCAGCGGGATGGTCAGCAGCGCGCCGCCCGCGGCGCCGAGCCAGTACGACCCGTTGATGGCGATGTCGATCCGGCCGCGGTACTTCGCCGGGATCAGCTCGTCGATCGCCGAGTTCACCGCCGCGTACTCGCCCCCGATGCCGAGGCCGGTCACGAAGCGCATCGCGAAGTAGTACAGCGGGTTCATCGAGAACGCCGTGAGCACTGTGCCCGTGAGATACACGAGCAGCGTGAGGATGAACAGCCGCTTGCGGCCGAACCGGTCGGTGAGCTGCCCGAACACCAGGGCGCCCAGGCACGAGCCCGTCACGTACACGGCGCCCGCCAGGCCGATGTCGGCACTGGTGAGGCCGAGGCCGGTCTCCCCCTTGAGCGCGTCGGACAGGTTGCCGACGATCGTCACCTCGAGCCCGTCGAGGATCCAGACCGTGCCGAGCCCGATCACGATCATCCAGTGCCACCGCGCCCACGGGAGCCGGTCGAGCCGGGCCGGGATGTCGGTGGTGATGGTCCGCAACGTCGTCGCGCCGCTCTGCGTCGAAGGCATGCTCCGTGGTACGCCGCCGCGCCGATGCACGCACGGCGAGGGCCGGACGCTGTGCGCTCCTGAACAGGATCGACAGGGTGCGCGCGGGCACCCTATGCTGCCGCCCGCGCCGCCCGCGGCCCCTCGCCCGAGGGACGCCGGCCGAGGGGCGTACGGCGCGAAGGGGTCGGACGTGGTGCAGCGCGTGTCTCGGGCGGTCTCGTGGTGGTGCGACTCGGGTCGGCGGGCCGCCGTGGCCGACCGATGACGCTCGCCCCGGCGGCTCCGGCCGCTCCGGCCGGACGTCTGCGGTCCGGGGTGGTGGGGCGGCTCGGCTCCACCGTCTTCGGCGTCGCCTCGACGTCCCCGGCGTACTCGCTCGCCGTCAGCGTCGGACTCCTGGTCGCGGCCGTCGGCACGGCCGCCCCCACGGCCCTGGTGCTGTCCGCCGTGCCGGTCGTGCTCGTCGCCCTGTGCTTCCGCGAGCTCAACCGCGAGCTGCCCGACTGCGGCACCACGTACGCCTGGGTGCAGCGCGCCCTCGGCCCGCGCTCGGGCGCGATGGCCGGGTGGCTCACCATCGCCGCCTGCCTGCTGGTCATGGCCAACCTCGCCCAGGTGAGCGCCGTGTACGCGTTCGACCTGGTGGGCGCGACCGACCTCGCAGGGTCGCGCGTCGCCCAGGCCGTCGCGGGCGCCGCGTGCCTCGGGGCGATGGCCTGGCTCGCGTACCGCGGCGTCCAGGTGGCCGCCCGGCTGCAGCTGGTGCTCGTCGGGATCGAGCTCGTCGCGCTCCTGTGGTTCGCGGGCCGAGCGCTGACGCAGGCCGACCAGCTCGCCTGGCCCACGGTCCAGGCGGGTGGGGAGGGCGGCGTCGGCGGGTGGACCACCGCGTTCCTCGCCGCGGTCTTCCTCTACTGGGGATGGGACTCGTCCTTCTCCACGAACGAGGAGTCCGACGACCCCCGCCGCACCCCCGGCGCCGCCGCGCTCGCCGCCAACGCCGTCCTCGTGCTCCTGTACGTCGTCGTGACGTGGGCCGCGATCAGCTGGTCGGGCGCCGACCGCCTCGCCGACGTCGCCGACGACGACTTCTTTGCCGTGCTCGCCGGCGACCTGCTCGGCACCACCGGCGGCAAGGTGCTCGTGGCCGCCGTGCTGCTGTCCGCGCTGGCGTCCGCGCAGACCACGATCCTGCCCACCACGCGCACGATGCTGTCCATGGGGCGCGACGGCGTCGGCTCGCCGCGCCTCGCGGACGTGTCGCCGCGGTTCGGCACCCCGTCCACCGCCACGTGGGTCTTCACGGCGGTCGCCGCAGCGATCTACGTGCTCCTGGTGCTGCTGTCCGACGCCGTGCTCGCCGACTCCGTCGCCGCGACCTCCGTGCTCGTGGCGGCCTACTACCTGGCCACGGCGGTGGCCACGATCCGTTTCCCGTACGCCGACGGCGTGGGCGCCCGCCCCCTGTGGCGCGTCGTCGTGCCGGCCGTCGCGGCCGTGGTCTTCGGCGCGGTCCTCGTGCTGTCGGTGCTCGACCTGGGCGGAGTCTCGCTGCTCGTCGTCGCCGTCTCGGTCGCCGCCGGCGTGCCGCTCGTCCGTACCGCCGGAGTGCCCGCCGCTTCCCGCCCCCGTCCCGTCCCACAGGAGGACCACCCGTGACTTCCCCCGTCCGTCGCATGCGCAGCGCCTCGGTCACGCTGGGCGTGACCGCCGTCGTAGCGGCGTCCCTCACCGGCTGCAGCTCGCAGTCGGCGGACAACCGCGCGATCTGCGTCGACCCCGAGACCCAGCTGCGGGTCGACGACGACCGATGCGACGAGGACGACGACTACCACGGCAGCGGGACTCCGGCGTCCGGCTTCTACTGGTACTACCTGCGTTCCGGCGGCCGCGCGCCCGCCGTCGGCACCTCCTACGCCACGAGCACCGGCAGCTTCGACTCCACCCGGCTGTCCGGCACGTCCGCCAAGGGCGGCGTCGACTCGGACGGCGGCACGATCACCCGCGGCGGCTTCGGCGGCAGCGGCCACGTCGGCTCCTGACGTCCGGCTCGCCCCCTCACCTCTCGCTCCGCACCGAAGGAGACCCCTCCGCCATGACCGACCTCCTGCCCGCGCTCGGCTGCGGCGTCGCCTACTGCCTCGTCGGGACGCTCGTGCTCGTCGCCTCCTGGTTCGTCCTGGACCTGCTGACGCCGGGCCGGTTGGGCGAGCACCTGCGCGACTCGCACTCCGCGGCGCTCGTCGCCGCGACCTGGATGGTCGCGCAGGGCGCCATCGTCTTCACCGCCATCTGGTCGAACGCCGACTCGGCGTTCGGGGCCGCGCTCGCCTGGACGGTGGCGTTCAGCGTGCTGGGCGTGCTGCTCCAGTCGCTCGCGTGGCGGCTGGTGGACCTCGTCACGCCGGGGACGCTCGGCGAGGAGGTCACCGCGCCCGGCCCGGTGGTGCCGCTCGCCGGCGTGAGCGCGGGCGTCATCGTCGCCGTCGCGCTCGTCGTCGTGGCCAGCATCGCCTGATGCGCCGGCACACGATCGCCCCTCGCCCCGGGTGGCGCGAGACGGTGGTCTCGCAGGGTCTCGTCTTTCCCGTCACGCCGACCACCGGGCTGCACGGGGAGGAGGGCGAGGTCGTCTACTGGAACGAGTCGGCCTGGTACGACTTCACGATGGCCGAGGTCGAGCGGCTGGAGGGCGCCACCGAGGAGCTGTACGGCATGTGCCTCGAGGCGGCCCGGGAGATGCTGCGGCGCTACTCCGACGCCGACCTGGCCCTCCCCTCCGGCGCGCTCGCCCTCGCGCGGGAGTCGCTGGAGCGGAGCGACCCGTCCCTGTACGCGCGCTTCGACCTCGCCTACGACGGCACCGGGCCCGCCAAGATGCTCGAGATCAACGGCGACACCCCCACCGGCCTGGTCGAGACCGCCGTCGCGCAGTGGCGCTGGCTCGAGGACGTGTTCCCCCGCTACGACCAGTGGAACTCGGTGCACGACCGGCTGGTGCGGTGGTGGGGCGACGCCGCCGAGGCCGGCCGCTACCCGCAGGGCGTGCACTTCCTGCACTCCACCGCCGACGACTCCGGCGAGGAGGAGATGACCGTCACCTACCTGCGGGACACGGCCGCGAGCGCCGGGCTGGCCACCTACGGGCACCCGATCGAGAAGCTCGGCTGGGACGACGACCCCCGTGGGCAGCGGTTCGTGGACGACTACGACCTCACCGTGCACGCCGCGTTCAAGCTCTACCCGTGGGAGGACATGCTGAGCGAGGAGTTCGGCACCCACCTGCTGGGCGGGCACGAGCGCCGGCCCACCCGGTGGATCGAGCCGGCGTGGAAGCTCCTGCTGTCCACCAAGGCGATCCTGCCCGTGCTGTGGGAGCTGTTCCCCGGTCACCCGAACCTGCTGCCCGCCTACCTCGGCGAGCCGCGCGACCTCACCGAGTGGGTCGCGAAGCCGCTGTGGGGCCGCGAGGGCGACAACGTGCACGTGCACGCCGACGACCTGGAGCAGGTCAACGACGGCTCCTACGGCGACCAGCCGCTCGTGTACCAGCAGTACACGCGCCTGCCCGACCTCGACGGCAACCGCGTGGTCCTGGGGTCCTGGGTCGTCGGCGGCCGGTCCGCCGGCTGTCTCGTGCGCGAGTCCGACGGACCGGTCACCGACTATTACTCGCGCGTCGTGCCGCACGTCATCGGCGACGCCCGCATGCCCGACCACACCCAGGTGCAGGCCTGGCTCGACGAGGTCTGAGGGCGTCGAGCACGACCCCGGGCGCAGGTCGCGGGCACCCGACGGACGACGGGCACGTCTGTCACGACATCGACACGATCCGGAACGGCGCGTTGACGCTGCGCACCGGGGACGAATAGCGTTCTGTGGCAGGCACTTTGAATCGTTTTTAGGCATCACTCGCGACAACGACGTCGGAGGGAGCGGCCCATGGCGAGCCCACCCGCGGGGCCCGTGCTCGAGCTGCGGGACGTGCGCAAGTCGTTCGGTCCCGTCGCCGCGCTGCGGTCCGGAGCGCTGAGCGTCGACGGCGGGTCGATCCACGCCCTCGTCGGCGAGAACGGCGCCGGCAAGTCGACCCTGGTGAAGATCCTCTCCGGCCTGTACCGCCGCGACGCCGGCACGTTCCGGCTGCACGGGCGCGACGTCGACTTCGCCACGACCGCCGAGGCGAGGGCGGCGGGCGTCGCGGTGATCTACCAGGAGCCCACCCTGTTCCCGGACCTCAGCGTCATGGAGAACATCTTCATGGGCCGCCACCCGCTGCGGTCCGGGCGCCGGGTCGACCGGCGGGCGATGCGCGAGCAGGCCGCCGCGCTGTTCGCACGGCTCGGCGTCTCCCTCGACCCCCTGCGCCCGGCGGAGGGCCTGTCGATCGCGGACCAGCAGATCATCGAGATCGCCAAGGCGATCTCCCTCGACGCGAGCGTGCTCGTCATGGACGAGCCCACCGCGGCGCTGTCGGGGCACGAGGTGCGCCGGCTGCTCCAGGTGGCCCGCGGCCTGCGCGACGAGGGCCGGGCCCTGGTGTTCATCTCCCACCGCCTCGACGAGGTCTTCGACCTGTGCGACGCGGTCACCGTGCTGCGCGACGGCGAGTACGTCGCCACCGCGGCGGTCGCCGACACCTCCGTCACCGAGGTGGTGACGCACATGGTCGGGCGCACCGTCGACGACCTGTACCCGAAGCTCCCCGCGCCGATCGGCGACGTCCGGCTCGAGGTGCGCGGGCTGCAGCGCGCCGGCGTCTTCCACGACGTCTCGTTCGACGTCCGGGCCGGGGAGATCGTCGCCCTCGCCGGACTCGTGGGCGCCGGTCGCAGCGAGATCGCCCGGGCCGTGTTCGGCGTCGACCCCTACGACGCGGGCAGCGTGCGCGTCGACGGACGCCCGGTGCCGCCCCGCAGCCCGCGCGCGGCGGTCCGGGCCGGGATGGCGCTGGTGCCGGAGGACCGCCGCCAGCAGGGCCTGGTCACCGACTCGACGGTCGCGCGGAACGTCACCGCCGTGATCCGGTCCCGGATCGCACGGCTCGGGATGCTCACGACCCGGCGCGAGAGCGACGCCGCCGCGCCCTGGGCGTCGCGGCTCGAGGTGAAGACGAGCGCGCTGGACATGCACGGCAGCACGATGAGCGGCGGGAACCAGCAGAAGGTCGTGATCGCCAAGTGGCTGGCGACGACGCCGACCCTGCTGATCATCGACGAGCCGACGCGGGGCATCGACGTCGGCACCAAGGCCGAGGTGCACCGGCTGCTGTCGGAGCTCGCCGGGCAGGGCATGGCGATCCTCATGATCTCCTCCGAGCTGCCCGAGGTGCTCGGCATGGCCGACCGCGTGCTCGTCGTCGCCGAGGGCCGCGTCACCGCCGAGCTTCCGCGCGACGACGCCACCCCGGAGGCCGTGATGCACGCCGCCACCGCCACCCTGGAGCACCAGCCGTGACCGGGCCCGCGACCGAGCAGCTGGTGGAGCCCAGCCGCCTCTCCCCCGCCCGCCGCGCCTGGCGCACGGTGCTCCGCTCCCGCGAGCTCGCCATCGGCCTCGTCCTGCTCGCCGTGATCGCGGCCGCGACCGCCGCCAACGACAGCTTCCTGCTCAGCCCGAACAGCTGGCGCGACCTGCTCCTGACGCCGTCCGTGCTGGTGGTGCTCGCGGTGGGCCAGGCGGTCGTCATCATCACCCGCAACGTCGACCTGTCGGTGGGCTCGGTCCTGGCGCTGACCGCCTACCTCAGCGGGCGGCTGTTCATCGCGAACCCGGACCTCCCCGTGCCAGTGGTGTTCCTCGTCGCGATGCTGGCGGGGGCGGCCCTCGGGCTCGTCAACGGCCTGCTCGTGGGCCTGGGCCGCGTGCCCGCCCTCGTGATCACCCTCGGCACGCTGTACGTGTACAGGGGCGTCGTCCTCACGTGGGCCGGGAGCGACCGGGTCAACGCGTCCGACCTGCCCGGCACCTTCCTCGCCCTCGGCACGCGGACCGTGCTGACGGTGCCCGTCCTGACGGTCGTCGCGCTCGTCGTGCTCGCCGCCGTGGGCTACTACCTCCACACGGCCCGCAGCGGGCGCGAGCTGTACGCGATCGGCTCCGAGCCCGAGGCCGCGGTGCTGTACGGCCTGCCCGTGCGCCGCCGGGTGATCGGCGCGTTCGTGCTCTCGGGCGCGCTGGCCGGGCTCGCCGGCATCATGTTCGCCGCCCGCTACGGCACGATCAGCTCCGGCGCGGGCCTCGGCACCGAGCTGCAGGCCGTCGCCGCAGCCGTCATCGGCGGGGTCGCCATCTTCGGCGGCAGCGGCACGGTCTGGGGCGCCGCGCTCGGCGCCGTCCTGCTGGTGACGATCAACCGCGCCCTGCCGATCCTCGGCGTCCCCGACTTCTGGCAGCAGGCCGTGGTCGGCGTGCTCATCATCGGGGCGATCGTGCTGGACCGGGTGCTCGCGGACCGCACCGCCCGGCGACTCGTCCGAGCGAGGGATGCGCGATGACGACCACGGACCGTCCGGAACGGACCGGGCGCGCGTACGCCGCCCACGCGCGGCCCTGGTGGCAGCGGACCCTGCTCACCCGCGAGACGGGGATCATCGCGCTGCTCGTGGTCGTCGTCGCGCTCTCGCTGCAGTACGTGGACAACTTCCGCGGCCCGCTCACGCTGCCCTACCTCGTGCTGGACACGGCGCCGATCCTCCTCATCGCGCTGCCGATGACCCTGGTGATCATCACCGGGGAGATCGACCTGTCGGTCGCCAGCGTCGTCGGGCTCTCCAGCGTCACCGTCGGCCTCCTGGTCGAGGCGGGCTGGGCCGTGCCGGCCGCCGCCGGCGCCGCGCTCCTCGTGGGCGTGGTGTGCGGAGTCCTCAACGGCTTCCTCGTCGCGTTCGTCGGGCTGCCCTCGCTCGCCGTGACGATCGGCACCCTCGCCCTGTACCGCGGTGTCGCGGTGGGGCTGCTGGGCACCAAGGCCGTCACCGACTTCCCCGAGACCTGGACCGACCTCGCCACCGCCCGGCTCGGGGACACCCAGCTCCCGGTGGCCCTCGTGCCGATCGTCGTGCTGGCCGCCGTCTTCGTCGTGCTGCTGCACTTCACGCCGTTCGGCCGTGGGGTCTACGACATCGGCCTCAGCGCCGACACCGCGCGGTTCAGCGGCGTGGGTGTGGCCCGGACCAAGCTCGTGCTCTTCGTCCTCACCGGCACCGTCGCCGCGTTCGCGGGGGTGTTCTTCACCCTCCGCTACGGCAGCGCGCGCGGCGACAACGCGACGGGGATGGAGCTGCAGGTGGTCGCCGCCGTCCTGCTCGGCGGCGTGTCGATCTTCGGCGGCCGCGGCGCACTGCACGGGGTGGTCGCCGGCGTGCTGCTCATCGGCGTCGTCTCGAGCGCCCTGCGGCTGGAGAGCGTCACCGTCAACGTCATCAACATCATCATCGGCGCGCTCCTCGTGCTGTCGGTGATCTCCCCGAGCGTCACCGCCTGGTTCGTCCGGCGCCGACGCCCGACCATCCCGCGGCCCGTCGGAAAGGAAGAACGATGAAGCTCACCAACCAGCGGTCGGCCGCCCTCGCGGCCCTCGCGATGACCGCAGCACTGGCCCTCGCCGGATGCTCGTCCGGCGGCGACGACGGCGGCGGCGGGGACGAGAGCGGCGGCGGCGGCGGGGACGTCTCGGTCGTCATGCTCCCGAAGAACCTCGGCAACCCCTACTTCGACACCAGCACGAAGGGCGCGAAGGCCGCCACCGAGGAGTTCGGCGGCTCCTTCTCGGAGGTCGGGCCGGACACCGCCACGCCCGACGCGCAGGTGCCCTTCATCAACACCGCCGCCCAGCAGGGCACCAAGGCGCTCATCGTGTCGGCCAACGACCCGAAGGCGATCTGCGACGCGCTCGACGAGGCGCGGACGGCCGGCACGAAGGTCGTGACCTTCGACTCCGACACCGACCCCGCGTGCCGCGACCTGTTCGTCAACCAGGCCTCCGCCGAGGGCATCGCCAAGGTGCAGGTCGACATGATCGCCGAGCAGATCGGCGACTCGGGCGAGGTCGCGATCCTCTCCGCGAGCGCCAACGCCACGAACCAGAACGCGTGGATCGAGCTCATGGAGAAGGACCTGGCCGACAACCACCCCGACATCACCCTGGTGGACACCGTCTACGGCAACGACGACGACCAGACGTCGTTCGACAAGACGGCCGCGCTGCTGCAGTCGCACCCCGACCTCAAGGGCATCGTCTCCCCCACCACCGTGGGCATCGCCGCCGCGGCCCGCTACGTCTCGACGTCGGACGCGAAGGGCGAGGTCGCCGTCACCGGCCTCGGCACGCCGAACCAGATGCGCGAGTACGTCGAGGACGGCACGGTCACGGAGTTCGCGCTCTGGAACCCGGAGGACCTCGGCTACCTCGCCGCGTTCGCGGCCGACGCCATGGTCGAGGGCACCATCACCGGGGCCGAGGGCGACTCGTTCACCGCGGGCAAGCTCGGCGACTTCACCGTCGACGCCGACGCGACCGTGCTGCTCGGCGACCCCTACCGCTTCAACAAGGACAACATCGACGACTTCGACTTCTGACGGCCGCCACCGAGGACGGTCCGCCCACGCCCGGTAGGTTGGCGGCGTGGGCGAACCGGACGGGGCAGACGACGACGCGGCGCCCCGGCGCGGCTACGCGAAGGGCGCGGCGCGCCGGGCGCAGATCCTGGACCAGGTGCTCCGGATGGTCGCGGAGCACGGGGTCGACGCGTCCTCGCTGCGGTCGGTCGCCGACGCGGTCGGCGTCTCGCACGCCACGCTGCGGCACTACTTCCCCTCGCGCGACGACCTGCTCGTGGCCGTCTACCACGAGCACGAGGTCCAGCGGGGCGAAGACGGCGGCCCGCCGTCGTCCGTGGTCGGCGGGATGCGCAAGAGCGCCGTCCTCAACCGCGAGGTGCCGGGGCTCGTCCAGCTCTACACGACGCTCGCCGGGGACGCCGCCGGCGAGGGCCACCCGGTCACTCGCGAGTTCTTTCGCGAGCGCTTCGCCCGCCTGCGGGCCGAGCTGTCCGACCAGGTCCGCGCCGACCAGGAGGCGGGCCGGATCGACCCCGCCGTCGACGCCGGCGACCTCGCCGCGCTGGCGATCGCCGCGTCCGACGGCATCCAGGTGCAGTGGCTGCTCGACCCCGACGCCGTGGACGGCGCGCGCGTGCTCGAGCTCCTCGAGCGGCTGGTGCCGCCGCCCTCTCCGACGTCCTGACGCGACGAAGGGCCGGGTCCCGCAGGACCCGGCCCTCGTCGCGGGTGGCGTCAGAAGGTCGACGCCGCCGGGTCGAAGTCCTCCGCCAGCGGCGGCGGCGCGTCGACCGTGGACGCGACGTCGACCGCCGTCCCGGACTCCGCGGCGTCGCGGATCGCGAGGAGCACGTCGAGCACGTGCAGCGCGACCGCGCCGGACGCCCGCTCGGGCCGCCCCTCGCGGATCGCGCGCGCCAGCTCGACGACCCCGGTCCCGCGGCCCCAGGTGGAGCCCGTCGCGGCGATCGTCTCGGGCTCCTCCTGCCCGTAGCGCCACAAGGTCGAGTCGCCGTCGAACACGTTGGGGTCGGGCAGCACGATCGTGCCCGTCGTGCCGTTGATCTCGACGAACCCGGCGCGCGGCAGGGCGTGCTGGAACGAGAACGTCGACTGCGCCGACTGCCCGCCACGGAACTCGATCAGCGCCGCGTGGTGGGTGGGCACCTCCACGGGGAACGTCGCGCCGGCGCGCGGGCCGGACGCGATCGTCCGCTTCTCGAGCGACTTCGACGACACGGCCTGCACGCGGGACGCGGCGCCGAGGGCGTGCACGAGCGTCGTGACGTAGTACGGGCCCATGTCGAACAGCGGGCCGGCGCCCGTCGCGTACAGGAAGTCGGGGTCCGGGTGCCATGCCTCGGGGCCTGGGACGTGGAACATCGTGGTCGCCGTGAGGACCTCCCCGATGTCGCCGCGGGCGATCGCGCGCAGCGCGGACTGGATGCCCGCGCCGAGCACGGTGTCCGGGGCGCACGCGACGCGCAGCCCCTTCGCCTCGGCGGCGGCCAGCAGCGCGGCGGCCGACGCGTGGTCGGTCGCGATGGGCTTCTCGCTCCACACGTGCTTGCCGGCCGCGACGATCTGGTGACCGACCTCGGCGTGCACGGCCGGGATCGTCAGGTTGACGACGATCTCGATGTCGTCGCGGGCCAGCAGCTCCTCCACCGTGCCCGACGACGCGACGCCGTAGGCCTCCGCCTGGGCGGCCGCGCGGTCGAGCAGCACGTCGGCCACCATCCGGACCTCGACGTCGGCGAACTTCGTGAGGTTCTCGAGGTACTGCGTGGAGATGTTCCCGGCACCGATGATGCCGACGCCCACGCGGCTCACTTGTCGTTCTCCTGCAGCCAGGCGAGGGACGCGGCGACGCCCTCGAAGACGTCGCCCGCGTAGGAGTCGAACTCCACGACGCGGATGGCCTGCGGCGCGGCGGCGAGGATCGCCGGCACGTCGACGTCGCCCTGGCCGGCGGGCACCTGGTTCTCGTAGGCGGCCTTGAGCGCGGGCGGCACCTCGAGCGCGCTCTCGCTGGAGGGCAGCACGGTCGCGATGTCGCCGGACACCTCGCCGTCCTTGACGTGGATCGCGACGACGCGGTCGCCGAGCGTCTTGAGCACGGCCGGCGCGTCGGCGCCGCCGACGGTGGCCCAGAACGTGTCGACCTCGAGCACCGCCTCCGGGTCGAGCTGCTCGGCGAAGATCTCGAACACCGGGCGACCGTCGACCTTGTTCGTGAACTCCCACTGGTGGTTGTGGTAGCCGAAGCGCAGGCCGTGGCCCGCCGCGCGGACCGTCAGCTCGTTGACGCGGTCGGCGAGCTTCTTCGCGTCATCGGCGGTCTGCCACCGCTCGGTCGGGACGAACGGGTCGATGACGATGCCGATGCCGAGGCGGGCAGCGGCCTCGAAGACGACGTCGGGCTCGGCGACGTCGATGACGGCGGCGTGGCCGGACGGCGCGGCGAGGCCGGTCGCGGCGAACGCGCGCTCGAAGTCGGCGACGCGCTCGACGAACGCGTACGGCTCGACGTGCTCGTACCCGATCTCACGGACGCGCGCGACGGCGGCGTCCAGGTCGGCGGCGATGGCATCCCGCAGCGAGTACAGCTGCACGGACGTGGTGGGCATCTGGGGGCTCCTTCGCGTGGTCTGCGGTCCAACTTCCGTCGATGCCCGTACAGAAGTACGTCGCACCGCGCCGGAAGCCGGGGACGAGCCTACCCCCAAAACCTCACAGTGGAAGGTTTCTGTGCCGATGAGTTCGCGGGACCCCGAGGGTCTCCCCCGTGAGCCGCCCGGCCACCCGGGTCGGACGACCCACCGGGAGGGCACCATGGGACTCATCCACCTCGAGCTGTTCGCCACCCTCGACCTCGTCGCCCAGGCGCCGGGCGGCCCCGACGAGGACCCCGAGGGCTTTCCCTTCGGCGGCTGGCAGGCCCCGCTCATCGACGAGGTCGCCGGGGAGCAGATCGACGCCGCCTACGGGGAGGGCACGGACGCCCTCCTCCTCGGGCGGCGGACGTACGACATCTTCGCCGCCTACTGGCCGCACCAGAGCGGCGACGGCCAGGACGGCGACATCGCGACCCTGTTCAACAGCATCCCGAAGTACGTCGCCTCCCGCGGCACCCCCGACCTCACCTGGGCCGGCTCCACCCAGCTCGGCCCGGACCTGCCCGCCGCCGTGCGTGAGATCCGCGACCGGCACGAGCACGTGCGCGTCGTCGGCAGCCTCGACCTCGTGCAGACGCTCCTGCACGAGAAGCTCTTTGACCGCATCGACCTCTGGGTCCACCCCATCGTCCTGGGGGTCGGGAAGAAGGTGTTCGACGGCGGGGAGGTGCCGACGAACCTCCGCCTCCTCGAACCTCCCGTCGCAGGCCCGAGCGGCACCGTGTACCTCCACTACGGCCTCGCCGACGGCGTGCCCGCCACCGGGGACATGGGCGCGCCCGACCGCGGCGTCTGACCGTCGAGCCGACCCGCCCGCCGGCGACGACGTCCGGTTCAGTCCTGCGGGGGCCGCCGCATCCGCTTGACCCCCGCGCGCCGCTTTTTCGCGTCGATGCGCCGCTGCGCCGACCCGCGGGTCGGGCGCGTCGCGCGGCGGCTCGGCCCGGGCGGGGCGAGCGCGTCGGCGACGAGTGCCGCGAGCCGGGTCCGCGCGGCGTCCCGGTTGCGCAGCTGCGCGCGATGCTCGGACGCCACGACGGTCAGCACGCCGTCCGTCGCCCGGCGCCCGAGCCGCTCGAGGATCCGTGCACGCTGGGTCTCGGTGAGCAGCCGCGACGCCGTGACGTCCCACGACAGCTCGACGCGCGAGTCGGTCGTGTTCACGCCCTGACCGCCCGGCCCCGACGAGCGCGAGAAGCGCCACGACAGCTCCGCCTCCGGGAGGACGAGAGCGGGCGTCACGCGCAGGCCGCTGCGGGCGTCGTTCGGCATCCGACCATCTTGCCCGACCGGACCCGATGGGCACTTCGGCGCCCGTCGACGGTGGGCGACGCGCGGGTACGGCTCACCTCGGGACCCGCATCAGGACGACGGTGGTGGTCATCGCTTCACGGGCAATGCCACCGCGAGGCTTCTGCGTCGCGCCCTATCCGCCCAGTGCCCCCATGCGAGAGTGCGACACCCGATGGCATGCCGACCTGCTCGACGATCGAGCATGGCGAGATTCCCGACCCGAGGCCGTGGTCGTCCATCGCCAGGTCAGGACGAAGGGGGAACCACGCTCGAGGAGCCCGGAGTCGAGGTGAGCGGCACGGCAAGCGCCGGCACACGGTAGCGCTCGTACGCGCCGACGTGAATCGCCTGCAGGCCACGAGATGTCCGGACAACGGCTCACGTGGCATATGTGCGCCGTAGGGGCCGCGACCGACACGCTCAGAGAAGGTGTTGTTGAGAACGACGAGAGGCTCGGGCCGCTGTGCGGTCCGAGCCTCTCGTCGTGTGCCGGTCGGGCTGACAGGATTTGAACCTGCGACCCCCTGGAGAGATCGGGCCCGGTCCGACATGGTCCGGCTGCATACTCACACGAGCCGAAAAGTGCTGATGACCTGCATCTTCTTGGTCTTGCAGCCTACCGATCCGGACTGGCCAGGACCGACCACGGCCGAAGGTTTCTTGACGATTTCTGGCCCGTCCGGCCCCACCCTGCCGGAAGGAGACCGCGTCCGGGTCGGGTCACGCTAGCTGCGCTCAAAGTCTAAGGGAAGGGCCCGCGGACGTCACCGATGAACCCCGCACGCCTCGAGTTAAGTCCCCGGAAGTGGTGTCGCGCTTGATGATCCTCATGAGGTCAAGCGCTGAGTTCGAGGTCGGGGTCGGTGTTCACCTCCGTTCCTGGCTCGGTGATGCTGGTAAGCCGGCAGCGGGCGAGAATCTCGAGGCCGAGGTCGCAGCGTCCTTCGGGCCGTCCGTCGGTCTCCTCGACCTCACCCGATCGAGCCAGAAGCGTTCTCATTCAGGTCCGAGAGCGCCGAGCCGGACCGTCGTGCGCTGCGATCTGTACCCACTAGTCGACTCTCACGCGTCTGGTGTCGAATGCCCACATCGCGACCTCGACGCGGTTGCGGACGCCGAGTTTGGTCATCAACGATGCTACGTGGGTCTTGACCGTGCTCAGGCTGACGAAGAGCACCGTGGCGATCTCGGCGTTGGTCCGGCCCCGCGCCACCAGCGCGAGCACCTCCTCCTCGCGCTTGGTGAGCGCGTCGATGGGCTGGACCGGTACCGCCGGCGCCTGGTCGGCGAAGGTCGCCAGCAGCCGGCGGGTGACGTTGGGGGCGATCAGCGCGTCCCCGTCGGCCGCCGCGTGGATGGCCTGCACGAGGAGTTCTGGCCCGGCGTCCTTGAGCAGGAAGCCGCGGGCGCCCGCGCGCAGGGCGCCGAGGACGTACTCATCGAGGTCGAAGGTGGTGATCGCGACGACCGCCATCGGGTCCGTCACACCTGGCCCGGCCAGGCGCCGCGTCACCTCGACGCCGTCGAGCCCGGGCATCCGGATGTCGACGAGGAGGACATCGGGACGCAGCCGGGTCGCCAGATCGAGCGCTGCGGGCCCGTCTGCCGCCTCCCCCACGACCTCGAGGTCGGGTTGCGCGCCGAGGATCATCACCAGCCCGGTCCGGACCAGGTCCTGGTCGTCGGCCACGACAACACGGATGCTCATGCCAGCGCCTCCACCGGCAGCACGGCCTCGACCACCCAGCCGCCCTCGTCTGCCGGGCCCGCGGAGAGCGACCCGCCGAGGAGCTGGGCGCGTTCGGCCATGCCCCGCAGGCCGAACCCAGGCTCCGGTGCGGGCCCTGGCTCGGTCCGTCCGTCGTCGCTGACACGCAGCCTGACGGCGTCGCCCTCCCGGCGTACGTCGATCCGGACGCGGGTCGCGCTCCGGGCGTGCCGTACGGCGTTGGTCAGCGACTCCTGCGCGAGCCGGTAGAGCGCGGCGTCCACGGGTCGTGCCAGCCGGGTCAACGAACCGTTCAGCGAGACCTCGACGCTGGGCGTCGCGTCGGCGCGCGCCAGAGCAGGCAGCTCCGCGACACCCAGCTGCGGCGAGTAAGCGACGGCGTCCTCCTCACGCAGCACCCGCACCATGGACCTCATCTCCTCCAGGGTTCGCGACGCTTCGGACTCGATCGCAGCCAGGACCTCGACAGCCTTCCCGGGCTGGACGCCGGCGACCACGCCACCGGCCTGCGCCTGCACCGCGATGGCCGAGACGCGGTGGGCCACGATGTCGTGCAGCTCGCGCGCCAGCGCCACCCGCTCCTGATTGCGGATCTCGCGCTGCCGGCGATGCCAGAGGTCCGCGCGGTAGCGGAACACCGCCGCGACGGCGACGAACAGCAGCAAGAGGACGGTCCCCCCGAAGACGTCGGCCCAGCTCGCGGAGGAGGCGTACATCCCGAGCACGACGACGAGCGCCACGAAGGCCGTCCCCAGGACGATCTCCCGTCCCGAGCCCCACCGCACCAGGGAGTAGAGCAGGATCAGGACGGCGATCATGGCGTAGAGGCCGAGGTCCCCAGCGTGCGCAGTCAGCTGGAGGACCGAGAGCAGCCCGGCGACGCCCCACCCGACCAGGGCGGCCGCCAGGGGGCGGCTCCGCCGCCAGAGCAAGGCAGGGATCAGCGCCAGGGCGAGCACCGACACCAGGGGGCGCCAGGCCACGTCCGGCCGGACGATGCCCTCGACCAGGGCGGCCGCCACCCGGCCCGACCCGGGCGCACCGAGGCATCCGGACCTGGTCGGCCGGGACTTCACCGCCACCGCGCCGAACCAGCTGTGGGTGACCGACCTGACTTACGTGCCGAGCTGGGCCGGCGTGGCCTACGTGTGCTTCATCATCGAGCCTACTCACGGATGATCGTCGGCTGGCGGGTCGCCGCGCATATGCGCACCACGATGGTCCTCGACACGATCGAGAGGGCCCGCTGGTCCCGCGGCACCCGACTGGCCGGGCTGCGGTGCCACTCCGATGCCGGCAGCCAGTTCACGAGCCTGCGCTACGGCGAGCGACTCGCCGAGATCGGCGCCACGCCGTCGATCGGGACCGTCGGCGACTCGTGCGACAACGCGCTGGCCGAGACCGTCAACGGCTACTACAAGGCCGAACTCATCCGCGGACCTGCACGATCAGGGCCGTGGAAGAGCGTCGAAGACGTCGAGCTCGCGACCCTGGGCTGGGCCCACTGGCACAACACCGAGCGCCTGCACGGCTACCTCGGCGACGTCCCGCCCGCCGAGTTCGAGAACGGCCTCTACGCTACCCAGCAGGGCGCGAGGACCCTGGCCGAAATCAAATGACTAGAGCCTCCATCAGACCCAGGACGGTTCATCTTTCCCGAACCAAGGCCCGATCGTTCGGCTCGTCGGCGCCGTGCTGGCCGAGCAGACCGACGCGAATGGGCCGAAGGCCGCCGATACCTCGGCCTCGAGTTCCTGAACCGCTGCCGCCTCACCACCGCCACCCGGCTGGAACGAGGTGGGCATCGACCCAGTCCTGGAACTCAGCGCCTGACCCCACGAGGATCACCGAGCGCACCTGGGCGATCGTCACTTCAGGCGACAATGCCGGCGAGCTATTTCATGCCTGGGCCGTGGCCCTCGCGCTGGGCGGCGGTTGGGTACGACCGTTGGCTTCGGTCCTTATGTCGATATACCGGTCCAGGGCCTGCTCAGCAGCCCAGGGCAGCCTGGCGAACAGCTGGTGGGCCTGGAGCCGGGCGTAGGCAGCCATGATTGAGCTCTCGACGTCAAGCGCTTCCGTCGACGGTCCCGACCGCAAGAGGTCGACCAGCAGCACGGGGGCCAACACCACCGCGGTGATCGGGCGATCCCAGAACCGCCGATCGGTAACCGCCAGCGTGTGGGCTTCCGCCAGCCGGGCCACCGCGGTCGGGAGGCCGGGCTGGGGTCCTGCCGGCGCAGTGCGCACTCGGCGATGCGCCGCTACCTCGCGAATACTCAGCGGCGAGCGGCGGGAGGGGCGCACGAGTCGCCCACTTCTCATCAGCTGGAGGGCGAAGGAAACCGCCGGACCGGCTGCTGCGTCGACCCGGTCGAGGAGTTCCTCGTCGTAGTGGTCGTCGTCGATGAGTCGTAGGGCAAGCAGGTCGACCCAACCGGCGAATGCACTCCAGGCCGAACTCGTGTCCGCCGCCAGGTGTTCCTCCCAGGCGAGCACCGAGCGCGTAGCTGCATCGAGGACGGCGTCGCGAAGGTGGAACTGCGGATGCGGTGGGATGTCGAAGGGCTGCTTCGCACGCCACAGAACCTGCTGCATCCACGGCCGGGAGTCCAGGGGATCCGGGACCACGTCGTTCCAGATCGAACCCGGCTCGGGCTCACCGCCGGGTCCCCGGGCCGGGACCGGGAACCGCGCCCGGACCCAGCGGCCCAAGCCCGCCCGCGAGGAAGCCCCGTCGGACAACGTCGCGCACCTCCTCGAACGTATCGAACGAGATCTCCACGCCCTCATCGTCGCGCAGCCCGTCCTGGAAGCCGCTCCGCGTGGCACGAAGCGCGGTGGCGAGACCTCCGACCGGGACCGGTTCTAGGTCCGGCACAGCGAGGAACACTTCCGATCGCGACGAGATCGACTCCGGCGCGCGTCGGGAAGCGAACGCACGGCCGTCCTCCACGGCCCACGCGTCCAGGTGCCACGGCAACGACTCGTCGTCCGGCGTCACGCCCACTGGTAGCCCCTGTCGTGCTGAGTGACGACCCGCCGACGCACTCCGCCGAGCGCAAGCAGTTCCTCGACTCCCTCGCGGTCCTCCATCAGCTTCTGCTCCACGTCGCTGAGGCGATGCCCCGCGTCGGCCCGGCGACGCAACCACGCGGTGGTCGTGACGACGTCCGGAGACTCGCGAACCTCCTCGATGTCGCTCAGTTCGAAGCCACCCCGACCGGTGCCCGTGGACGGCACATGAAGATGCACCTCCACAAACTGCTGGTCGCGAAGCACCGCTTGTGCCACCGTTCCGGAGGTAACGATCCGAGGCCCCGACGTCAGCCCCGGCAGGACGCTGAGCACGAGCATGTCGAACCGCTCTTCCCACGTCCCCCGGAGGGCCTCCACAAGGTGCGAAAGATCCTCCCGCCCCTCGAACGGAGGAAACAGGATGTCATAGGAGTCCCGGTCGAAGAGCCGGGGTTCTGGATCAACCGCATCCAGCACGAGCACCGCGCAGTACTCACCGTAGAAGGCGACCCCGGTCCCACCGACAGCAAGGGCGCCGAAGTACACGTCCGGGCCGTCAAGTTCGAGGGCGTCGTCCACCTGAAGTCGCTCCCGCGAGGGCGTAGGCCGCTCGCCGCCGACCAACGGCCGCTCGTAGAGGTTCCGGTATCGCTCGCCCGTCAGCAGTGCTGCCAGGGCCGTCGGCCCGAGGTTGACGACGACGCGCGCGCCGGACCGAGGATCGGAGACCACGTCGCGCACGACGCGCTCGTTGGCCGCGACGAAGGGACTGCCCGCAGAGGCATCCATCCACGCGGAGACCCGCTCCGCCCACGTAACGCAAGCGAAGTACAACGGGTCCAGTTCCGGCGGCTGCGCTGCCACACCGTGAGGCTATTATCGGGCTCTCTCACCCGCTAGCACCCGGCCCGGGTGAATTCACCGCGGCACCGCGGACGACAAGGAGCTCACTGTGAGCGACGACATCTGGGTCGCGATCATCGAGACCAGCCCGCTGTGGCTGACGATCGTGGCGATAGTGTTCCTCGTCCTCCACTTCCGACAGCCGTTGACGGAAAAGCTGCTGAGCGCGAACAGGCTGGCGATCGGCGGATTCGAGCTTGAGTCAGCCGGTGCCGCGCTGACGACGGCCCGCGCCGACGCGCCCGTGCCCGGACTTGTCGCCCGCGCACTGGTCCGACGTACGAAGGAACGCGCGGACGACCTGGTAGGCCTTCGCATCCTGTGGGTCGACGACCACCCATCGGGGAACAGGCACGAGCGGCGCTACTTCCGGGCCGCGGGAATCACCGTCGTTAACGCACTCGACACCGAGTCCGCCCTGCGCGAGCTGCGAACGGACGACTACGACATCGTGATCACGGACTTTCGGCGCGGGAATGATCCAGCGGCCGGGCCCGAGCTTGCGACCCGGGCGCGGGGCGAGGGCTACGACCAGCCATTCGTGGCCTACCTGGGCCACGTGGAACCCGGGAGGGCTGCCCCGCAGGAGTTCCTCCGGATCACGGACCGCCCCGACGACCTCGTCACCGCCGTCCTCGATGTGGCTGACTCACGCACCGCGTGACGCACGCGGCCTCGCCCGCGGAAGACGGCCAGGCCGAGCGAGCTGCGCAGGTCTGCCCTCGCGGTCGGCAAAATCACCTGTTCCGACGCCCGCCCCTGAAGGACGACCGGGGAAGTCAGAATCGCGGGCAGGGTAGGCATCCACTAGTTCTTGCGACAGCCCCTGCACGGCTCGATCGGACTTAGAGGTCGCGCGGGTAGGCGGGGACAGCTGTGATGTGACGCAGGCACCGGATGTCCGGTTCCGTCTACGGGCGGGCCGGCGAGAGGTTTCTGGACTGTTTCTGGACGGTTGGCCATGTCTGGCGACCTCTCACTCTGGGTCACCAGCACTCTCCGGAAACGAAACTGGTCCCTGACCTGCTCATTCGCAGGTCAGAGACCAAGTCACGACGTCGGGCTGACAGGATTTGAACCTGCGACCCCTTGACCCCCAGTCAAGTGCGCTACCAAGCTGCGCCACAGCCCGTCGACCCGTCTGGTGACACCGAGGCGCCACCCCGAAGGGCCGACCGAAATACTACCCCAGGTCGGACACTGCTCCTGCATCGACGCGGGCAGCGCCGACCGGGGCCTTCCGGACGTCGCCGAGCACCCGCGCGGTGGCGAGCGCGGCGGCGGCGGCCTCGTAGCCCTTGTCCTCGTGCGACCCTTCCAGCCCGGCGCGGTCGAGGGCCTGCTGCTCGTCGTCGCACGTCAGGAGTCCGAACCCCACGGGGACGGTGTGGTCGAGGGCCACGCGGTTCAGCCCGTCGGTCGCGGCGGCGCAGACGTAGTCGAAGTGCGGGGTGCCGCCGCGGATCACGACACCCAGCGCGACGACGGCGTCGTACCCGGCGGCCGCGAGCGCCTGGGCCGCGACGGGCAGCTCGAACGAGCCGGGGACGCGCACGACCTCGGGGGCGACGACGGCGTGGTCCGCGCAGGCCCGCAGCGCGCCGTCGAGCAGGCCGTCCATGACCGCCCGGTGCCAGCTCGCCGCGACGACGGCGACGCGCAGGTCGGAGCAGTCGACGGGCGCCGCGGCCGGGGCGCCCGCGCCGCTCATCGGGCGGCCCCGGCGGTGAGGGGCGCGGGCAGGGTCGGGCTGGGCGTCGGTGCGGTGTGCATCGGTCCTCCGGTCTCGTGGGGGGCGTCGTGCGGGTCGTCGTGCCCCGCGTCGGCCAGGTGGGGCAGGTCGTGGCCCATGCGGTCGCGCTTGGTGCGCAGGTAGCCGAGCGTGCGCGGGTGGGCGGTCAGGACGAGGGGCAGCCGCTCGACGACGGCCGCTCCCCCGGCGACGAGCCCGTCCACCTTGGCGGGGTTGTTGGTCAGCAGGCGCACGCCCGGCACGCCCAGGTCGCGCAACACGTGCGCGGCGGCGGTGTAGTCGCGGGCGTCGGCGGGCAGCCCCTGGTCGAGGTTGGCGTCGACGGTGTCGCGGCCGGCGTCCTGCAGGGCGTAGGCGGCGAGCTTCGCGGCCAGGCCGATCCCGCGCCCCTCGTGCCCGCGCAGGTAGACGACGACGCCGCGCCCGGCCGCCACGACCTGGCGCAGCGACTCGTCGAGCTGCGGGCCACAGTCGCACCGCAGGCTGCCGAACGCGTCCCCGGTGAGGCACTCGGAGTGCACGCGCGCGAGCACCGGCCCGCGCTCGAGCTCGGCCAGGGAGTCGAGCGGCCCCGCCACCAGCGCGACGTGCTCGTCGCCCGTGCGCGTGTCGCGGTAGGCGACGGCGGTGAGGTCGCCGTGGCGGGTGGGCAGGGTCGTGACGGCCACCCGCTCGACGAGCAGCTCGGTGGCGTGCCGGTAGGCGACGAGGTCGGCCACGCTGATCAGCGCGAGGCCGTGCTCGGCCGCGAACTCCCGCAGCGCCGGCAGCCGCATCATGGTGCCGTCGTCGTGCACGAGCTCGGCGAGCACCCCGGCCTCCGCCCGCCCGGCCAGGCGCGCGAGGTCGACGGCGGCCTCGGTGTGCCCGCGCCTCTCCAGCACGCCGCCCGGCCGGGCGCGAAGGGGCAGCACGTGGCCGGGCCGGGTGAGGTCGGCAGGCTCCGCCGCCGGGTCGGCGAGCACCCGGGCCGTACGGGCCCGGTCGGCGCCGGAGATGCCGGTGGTCACGCCCGTCGCGGCGTCGACCGTCACCGTGTACGCCGTGCGGTAGGCGTCCTGGTTGGCCTCGACCATGAGGGGCAGGCCGAGCCGGTCGAGCTGCTCCCCCGCCACGCCCACGCACACCAGCCCGGTCGTGTGCCGCACCAGGAAGCCCATGAGCTCGGGCGTCGCAGCGTCGGCGGCGAGGATGAGGTCGCCCTCGTTCTCGCGGTCCGCGTCGTCCGCGACGACGACGGGGCGGCCCGCCGCGACCTCCGCGATCGCCCGCGCCACCCGCTCGACGGAGCCGCTCATCGCGCCGCCCCCATCGCCGCCAGGTGCCGCTCGACGTACTTGCTCAGGACGTCGACCTCGAGGTTGACCGGCTCGCCCACGGCGCGGGCGCCCAGCGTGGTGCGCGCCCGGGTCTCGGGGATGAGGCTCACCGTGAACGCGTCGTCGCGGGCGTCGACCACGGTGAGGCTCACGCCGTCGACGGCGATCGAGCCCTGCGCCACCACGTACCGCGCCAGCTCCGGGGGCAGCGCGACCTCGACGACCTCCCACTGCGTGCCCGGCGTGCGCGCCAGCACCGTCCCGACGCCGTCGACGTGCCCCTGCACGACGTGGCCGCCGAACCGGCCGTCCGCCGCGAGCGCCCGCTCGAGGTTGACCGGGTCGCCGGGCCGCCGACCGCCCAGGCTCGTGCGTGCCAGCGTCTCCGCCATGAGGTCGGCGGTCCAGGCGGGCAGGCCGTCGTGCTCGCCGGTCTCCGCGACGGTGAGGCAGCAGCCGTCGACGGCGATCGAGTCGCCGAGCCGGACCCCGTCCAGGACGGTCTCGGCCGCGACGGTGAGGCGGGCGCCGTCGGCGTGCTCACGCACGGCCACGACGGTGCCGAGCTCCTCCACGATTCCGGTGAACATGGGTCAGCCTTCCTTCCGCGGCCGCAGCGCGAGCCGCACGGTGGGGGTGTCGGTGGGGTCGTCGGGGTCCCGGGGCAGGACGGCGACGTCGAGCAGGTCGAGGCGCGCCGCGTCGGCGATGGTCCCGATGCCGAGGTCGGCGACGGCGGAGGCGCCGACGCCGAGCAGCACCGGGGCGACGTAGGCGACGACGTCGTCGACGAGCCCGGCGCGCCAGAACGCGGCGGCGAGCGCCGGCCCGCCCTCGAGCAGCACGTGCCGGTGCTCGCGGTACCAGAGCAGGTCGAGCACCTCGTGCGGGTCGTGGGTGCGCAGGTGCAGCACGGCCTCGCCGGCGGCCGCGGCCCGCGCGAGGCGGGACGACGGCGGCAGGTCGCGCAGGCCGACGACGACCCGGTCCGGCTGCTGCCCCGTCAGCGGGGCGTGCCGCACGGTGAGGTCGGGGTCGTCGGCGAGCGCGGTGCCGGTGCCGACGACGACGGCGTCCACCCCGGCGCGCAGGCGGTGCACGTCGTGGCGCGCTGCCCGCCCGGTGATCCAGCGCGAGGTGCCGTCTGCGGCGGCGGAGCGGCCGTCGAGCGTGCTCGCGACCTTCCAGGTGACGACGGGACGGCCGAGCTCCAGCGCGCGCGTCCAGGTGTCGTTGAGGGCGCGGGCCTCGTCGGCCAGGACGCCGCCGACCACCTCGACGCCCGCGGCGCGCAGGCGTGCGGCGCCGCCCGACGCGGCGGGGTTGGGGTCGTGCTGGCCGTGCACGACCCGCGCGACCCCTGCGGCCAGCAGCGCGTCGACGCAGGGACCGGTGCGGCCGTGGTGGTTGCAGGGCTCGAGCGTGACGACGGCGGTGGCACCGCGCGCGGCGCCCGGGCCGCGGGACTCTGTCGCGTGGCGCAGCGCCTCGACCTCGGCGTGCGGCGTGCCCGCACCGCGGTGGTAGCCCTCCGCGACCGTCGCGCCGTCGGCGTCGAGGAGCACGCAACCGACGCGCGGGTTGGGCCCTCGGGCCGGCCCCTGCGCGGCCAGCTCGAGGGCGCGCTGCATCGCGGCGCGCTCCGCCGTGGTGGCGATCATTCGTCCTGCCCCTGTCGTCCGGTCGCGGACCCCGGGGCAGGAAGGCGGGGTCGGACGTGCTCGCGCCGGCCGGTCACGGACGGTCGTCACGACGGACGACGGACGGCACCGGCCGCGAGGGTCGGTGGACGGACCGGACGGGGAGCCGTCGCGTGCGCTTCCCATCCGGACTTTGACCGTCGGTCCAGGAGTTCCACCTGGTCAACCGGTCACAGGCTGTGACCGGGTCGCGGACTTTCACCGCCGGCTCGGAATTTCACCGACCCCAGAGCACGCGAGCAAGTTCGCTCGTCACCGCTGACCGTGCCACGCCGCGCGCCCGGCTCGCAAGCCCGAGTGGCGCACGTCTCACCCACGACCGCGTGCCGTGCGCCGTTCGTCGTCCCGCCCGAGCGCGACGCCGAGGGCGACGAGCACGAGGAGATCCACCGCCAGTCCCGCCACGGCCACCCACTGCACGGCGCGGAACGCGAGGAGCTGGGTGACGAGCAGGCTGACCAGCACGCCCCTGCGCACCCACACCGCGCCGGCGCGGTGGTCGCGGGGGCCGACGACGAGCGCCCGCACGACGCACGCCACGGTCGCGGCGACGGCCACGAGGATCCCGACGCCGACCCAGGACGGCACCGCGATGGCGCCGAGCAGCACCCGCAGCGCCACCACGACCGAGCCGGCGCTCGTGCCGAGCACGGCCACCACCACGACGGCGGCCGCCCACCGGTGCTCCATCGCCTCGGCGAACCACGCGGACACCCGGACGACCAGCGCCCGCACGGGGTCCGGCACGGTCACGTCGTCGCGCGGGACGGCCTCCACCAGCGCGGCGACCTCCTCGGCCGCCGGTTCGCCGCGGCCCCGCTCCACGAGCGCCCGCGCCTCCTCGCGCTCCGCGTCGGTGAAGCCGCCCGCCACGCCGGCCACGGCACGGTCGGTCGCCACCGCCAGGTACTCCGCGGGGTGGTGCGCCCGCCGCCCGTGCAGGGCCTCGACGAGGATCACCAGCGCCACGACGACCGCGTAGATGAGCGCCGCCGTCGGCTCGTAGAAGTAGTCGTTGTCCGAGGTGACGAACTTGCCGATCTCGTCGACGAACAGCCCGAAGCCGACGCCGCCGAGCACCGCCCCGAGCGACCGCGGCGCGGGCCCCACCCAGGAGAGCAGCACCACCACCGCGAGCGCCAGGCCGAGCCCGCCCCACAGCACGTGCGCCACGTGCAGCCCACCGCCGCCCACCTGCGGGTAGCCGGACAAGGCCAGCAGGAACCGGGTCACCAGCACCGTCGCCACGGTGACCACCAGGAACGTCACGAGGTGGCGCGCCGCGGAGGTGTCGCGCGCCGCGCCCAGGCGCAGCAGCCGACCGCGGTGGGCCAGCGGGTCGTCGCGCGTCGTTCGGCTCATCGGCGGCTCCTCGGCCACTCGGAAGCAGCGCAGGGACAGGTCAGCGGCGGCGCTTCTCCCGCACGCGGACGCTGATCTCGATGGGCGAGCCCTCGAAGCCGAAGGTCTCCCGCAGGCGGCGCTCGATGAACCGGCGGTACCCGGCCTCGAGGAACCCGGTGGCGAAGATGACGAACCGCGGCGGGCGCGTCGAGGCCTGCGTGCCGAACAGGATGCGCGGCTGCTTGCCGCCGCGCAGCGGGTGCGGGTGGGCGGCCACGAGCTCGCCGAGGAAGGCGTTGAGGCGCCCGGTGGGGATGCGGGTGTCCCACGACTCGAGCGACGTCTCGAGCGCGCGCGTCAGCCTGTCCGTGTGCCAGCCCGTGCGGGCCGAGACGTTGACGCGCGGCGCCCACTGCACCTGCACCAGGTCCTTCTCGATCTCGCGCTCGAGGTACGGGCGACGGTCGTCGTCCATGAGGTCCCACTTGTTGTACGCGATGACGAGCGCCCGGCCGGCGTCCACGGCCTGCGAGATGACGCGCGTGTCCTGCTCGGTCATCGGCTGCGAGGCGTCGACGAGCACGACGGCGACCTCGGCCTTCTCGATCGCGGCCTGGGTGCGCAGCGAGGCGTAGAAGTCCGCGCCGCGCGTCTGGTGCACGCGGCGGCGGATACCGGCCGTGTCGACGAACCAGTACGGCACGCCCTTGATCTCCACGAGCTCGTCGACCGGGTCGCGCGTGGTGCCCGCGGTCTCGTCGACGACGACGCGGTCGGCGCCGGCGATCTTGTTCAGCAGCGACGACTTGCCCACGTTCGGCCGTCCGACGAGGGCCACGCGGCGGGGGCCGGCGGGCCGCAGCTCGCCGTGCTCGGACACCTCGGGCAGCACCTTCATCGCGGCGTCCAGCAGGTCGCCGGTGCCGCGGCCGTGCAGCGCGGAGACGGGGTGCGGCTCGCCGAGGCCGAGCGACCACAGGTAGGCGGCGTCCGCCTCGCCCGACGGACCGTCCACCTTGTTGGCGCACAGGACGACGGGCTTGCCCGAGCGGCGCAGCAGCTCCACGACACGCTCGTCGGTCGACGTCGCGCCCACGGTGGAGTCGACGACGAAGATGACGGCGTCGGCCAGCTCGACGGCGACCTCGGCCTGCTCGGCGACCTTCGACTCGATGCCCGCGACGTCGACCTCCCAGCCGCCCGTGTCCACGAGGGTGAACTCGCGGCCGGCCCACTCGCCGGGGTAGCTCACGCGGTCCCGGGTGACGCCCGGGGTGTCCTCCACGACGGCCTCGCGGCGGCCCAGGATGCGGTTGACGAGCGTCGACTTGCCGACGTTCGGGCGGCCGACGACGGCGAGCACCGGCAGCGGCGCCTCGCCGGGGCCGAAGCCCTCCTCGTCCCACTCGGCGTCCAGCAGCGCGCGGTCGGCCTCGTCGAGCTCGAAGTCCTCCAGGCCGGCGCGCAGCGCGCGCTCGCGCGCCTCGTCGTCGCCGTCGGACTCGAGGACCTCCGCCACGGCGTCACGGCCCTCGGTGTCCGCAGGGTCCGCGGGCGCCGCGGCGACGCCGGGCGCAGGCGGGGCGGTGGGCTCGTCGGTGGGCTCGGCAGCGGGCACGGAGCCGTCGGCGGGAGTGGTCATGCGCACCATTCTCCCAGGCCGAGCGGCGTGTCACGAACGAGACCCGCGTCACCGGGCCCGAGCCATGCCCTGGGGTGCGTCAGTCGGCGCGCGTCAGGCGGTGACCTGGGCGACGACGGCGAGGACGGCGTCCACCGTCTGGTCGAAGTCGAGGTCGGAGGAGTCGACCGTGACGACGCCGTCGGCGGCCACCTGGAACTGGCTCACGGTCGAGTCGTCCCGGTCCCGGCGCAGCACCTGGTCGCGCGTCGCCTCGACGGCCGACTCGTCGGCGGCGCCGTGCACCTCGAGCGAGCGGCGGCGCAGGCGGGCCTCCTCGCTCGCGGTGAGCAGCACGCGGGCGTCCGCGTCGGGGGCGACGACGGTCGTGATGTCGCGCCCCTCCGCGACGATGCCCTGTCCGCCCGAGAAGCCGCCCGGCGCACTCTCGGTCTCGATGACGTCGCGCTGCCGGCGTCGCAGCTCCGCGCGCACGTCGAGGTTGGTGGCCACCTGGGACACGGCGGTGGAGACCTCGGTGGTGCGGATCGCGGCGGCGACGTCGCGACCGCCCAGGTGCACGGTCGGTGCGGCAGGGTCGACACCCACCTCGAGCGGCATGGCGCGCACGGCGTCGGCCACCGCGGCCTGGTCGGCGAGGTCCGTGCCGCCGTCGACGCACCACAGCGTCGCGGCCCGGTACATCGCGCCGGTGTCGAGGTAGGCGAGCCCCAGCCGGGCCGCCACCGCCTTGGAGACGCTGGACTTGCCGGACCCGGAGGGACCGTCGACGGCGATGACGACCACGTGTGTGCTCACCTTCTGTTGTGCGGGTACTGCGCGAGACGGCAGTGGAGGACGAGGGGCGGCGTCAGAGGTCGACGTCGCGCATGAGGGTGCCGAGCTCGGTGCGGCCGAGCACCCTGGAGCGCCCGGCCCGCAGGTCGCCGAGCACGATGGGGCCGATGCGGGTACGGACCAGGCGCGTCACCGGGAACCCGACGGCGTCGAGCATGCGCCGCACGATCCGGTTGCGGCCCTCGTGCAGCACCACCTCGAGCATGGTCTCGCCGGGCACGGAGTCCACCACGCGCACCTTGTCGGCGCGCGCGAGCCCGTCTTCGAGCTCGACCCCGTCGGTGAGCTGCTTGGCGTGGCGGGGGTAGAACTCGCCGCCCGTCACGGTCACGAGGTAGGTCTTGCGGATCTCGTACCGCGGGTGGGCGAGCCGGTTCGCGAGCTCGCCGTCGTTGGTGAGCAGCAGCAGGCCCTCGCTGTCGGCGTCGAGGCGGCCGACGTGGAACAGCCGCTCCGAGCGGTCCTTGACCAGGTCCGCGAGCGTGGGGCGGCCCTCGGGGTCGCTCATCGTGGAGACCACGCCGAGCGGCTTGTTCAGGGCGAGCGTGATCTTCGAGGTGTCGAGCTGCACGCGCATGCCGTCGACGTGCACGACCGCCTTCGCCGGGTCGACCCGCAGGCCGAGCTCCGTGACCAGGACGCCGTCCA
Source organism: Isoptericola sp. NPDC019482 (assembly GCF_040632295.1). Classification (NCBI taxonomy): domain Bacteria; kingdom Bacillati; phylum Actinomycetota; class Actinomycetes; order Micrococcales; family Promicromonosporaceae; genus Isoptericola; species Isoptericola sp. NPDC019482. Next base: position 69,127 of record NZ_JBEYBQ010000010.1, on the reverse strand, counting down.
CCTCGACGTGCCCCTCGGCGATGAGCTCCTCGCACTTGCGACGCGAGCCCAGGCCCGCCTGGGCGAGCACCTTCTGCAGCCGGACGCCGTCCGCGACGTGCACGTCGCGGTCCGGCTTGCCGGAGCGCGGTGCCGGACGGCGGGGCGGGGCCTGGCGCGGGCGCTGCGTGCGTCGCGAGGCGGGACCCTGGGGGCGACTGGTGCGGCGGCTCCCGCCGCGGCGTTCGGTGCTCATGGTGCCCGATTCTCTCAGGTCGGGCCGGTGCTGCTCGACGACGCCCCACGGCGCCCCGCACCGGTGCCGCCGAGAGGCACGACGTTCAGGCGTCGGCCGGTGTCCCGCGGTGGGCAACGAGCACCGCCGCGAAGGCCGAGGCGAGGCGGGGCGCGACCGTCCGGGCGTCGTCGACGTCCCCGCACACCATGGCCCCGTCGCGCAGCATCATCAGCTCGGCCGCCACCGCCTGCGGGTCGTCGGCGCCCGCGTCCCGCGCGACGTCGGCGAAGAAACCCGCGTACCGGGCGCGATGGTCGGCGACGACCCGTCGCACCGGGTGCGCCGCGTCCGCGTACTCGGCCCCGGCGTTCACGAAGGCGCAGCCGCGAAACTGTGCGCTGCCGGCCACGGAGCCCAGCGCCTCGGCGAGAGCGGCGAGGGTCGACGCCGGGTCGCCGGCGTGGTCGGTCCGGAGTCGCTCGAGCAGCGCGCGCTCCTCGTCCGCGATCGCCTCGAGGTAGGCGACGGCGAGGTCGTCCTTCGTCGGGAAGTGGCGGTAGAACGTGACCTTGGACACGCCCGCCGCGGCGATCACCTTGTCGGCGCTGACAGCGCGGACGCCGTCCGCATAGAACAGCCGGCTCCCCTCCTCGAGGATCCGCTCACGCACCGGCCCGCGCCCCGCCGACCGCTCCGGGGGCGTGGCGGCCGTCCTGATTCCCATCGCACCAACCTCTCACGTCGAGACCTGCCCCGGTGGGTCGCGACGCGATCCGGGTGCTTGCGACGACGGACGTCGCGTGGTCTAGTAGACGAACTAGTAACTCTACTAGGTTGTCGATCCAGGAGGACCAGCATGAGCGCGCTCTACACGGCGGTCGCGACCGCCACCGGAGACGGACGGGACGGCCGGTCGCGGTCCGACGACGGACTTCTCGACGTCGACCTCGCGATCCCGAAGGAGATGGGCGGTGCGGGCGGGGCGACGAACCCCGAGCAGCTCTTCGCGGCCGGGTACGCCGCGTGCTTCCACTCCGCGCTGAAGCTCGTCGCACGGCGGGAGAAGGCCACCGTGAGCGACTCCGCCGTCGTGGCAGAGGTCTCGCTGCACCCGACGCCCGAGGGCGGCTTCGGGCTCGCCGTCGCCCTGCACGCCGAGCTCGGAGGCGTCGACCAGGCGACGGCCGACGCCCTGGTCGCCGCCGCGCACCAGGTCTGCCCGTACTCGAACGCCACGCGCGGCAACGTCGACGTCACGGTCGACGCGACCGTCGCCTGACGACCACGAGCACCTGACGACCACAGGCACCGACGACATGGGCGCCTGACCGTCAGGCGTCGGGCCCGTCCTCCGTCAGCCCGCGGCGGAGGACCGAGGACGGGTCCAGGGCGATCGCCTCCCCCACGTCCGGCAGGTGCGGGGCGAGCGGCGGCAGCGCGTCCAGCGACGTCCAGCCCATCCGGTCGAGGAACTCGCCCGTCGTGGCGAAGAGCACCGCCCCGGTCATCGGGTCCTGGCCCGTCTCGGCGATCAGCCCGCGGGCCAGCAGCGTGCGCACCACGCCGTCCACGCTCACGCCGCGCACGGCCGAGACCTGCCCACGGGTGACGGGCTGGCGGTACGCGATGACGGCGAGCGTCTCCAGGGCCGCCTGGCTGAGGCGGGAGGACTGGCCCTCGAGCACGAACGCCCCGACGACGTCGGCCTGCGCCCGCGCCGAGTAGACCCGCCACCCCTCGGCCCCCTCACGCAGCTCGAAGCCACGGGGGCGTCCACCCGTCTCGCCGCGGTACTCCGCGGCCAGTTCCTCGAGCACCGCGGCGACCTCCGGCACCGGTCGGACCACGCCCGCCGCGAGCCGCTCGACCGTCACCGGCGACTCGGCGACCATGAGCACCGCCTCCAGCGCAGCCGCGAGGCCGCCGGGCAGGTCGTCGACGTCCACCTCGATCTCGGACCCGGCGTCGACCATTGGCTCGCGCCCCGCCGTCGACCCCGGCTCCCGGTCGACAGACTCGGCCTCGACGGCCTCCGTGTGCTCGTCCGTCCGCTGCGTCATGCCACGACCTCCGTCACGCCGGCGCCCCGCGCGGCGGGTGCACCGGTCCCCTCGTCCTTGCCGGGCGTGCCGTCGAACTCCTCGAAGCCCGCCGCGAGCTCGCCGTCGTCGTCCTCGCCGCCGCCACCGTCGCCCGCCGTCCACCGCACGGTGAGCTCGCCCAGCGCCGTCGCCTGCTCGAACGCGACCCGCCCGGAGCGGAAGAGCTCGAGCAGGGCGAGGAAGCGCGCCACGGCCACGAGCCGCTCCTCCCCCGCCACGAGGGCGCGGAAGGTGGCGACGTGCTCACGCCGGAGCCGTCGCGCCACGACGCCCGCCTGCTCCCGCACGCTCACGGCGGGGGCGTGCAGGTGGTCGAGCCCGACGACGGGCGGGAGCTTGGGCTCGAGGGCCCTGGCCGCCAGCTCCGCGAGGCGCGCGCCGTCGAGCGTCCACACCAGCTCCGGCAGCAGCGCCGTGAGGTGCGGCTCGAGCGGCACGGACCGCGGCACGCGGCGCCCCTCGGTCTCCAGGCGCTCGGCGAGGAGTCCGGAGACCTCCTTGTACGCGCGGTACTGCAGCAGCCGGGCGAACAGCAGGTCGCGGGCCTCGAGCAGCTCCAGGTCCTCGGCGTCCTCCTCGACGATGCCCGGCAGCAGCCGTGCGGCCTTGAGGTCGAGCAGCGTGGCCGCGACGACGAGGAACTCGCTCGCCGTCCCGAGGTCCCACGACGGGTGCTCCTCGCCGCGGGCCGTCGCCTCGCGCGACGCGGCCTCGGCCTCGCGGATGTGCGCGACGAACTCGTCCGTCACGGCCGCGAGCGCCACCTCGGTGACGTCGAGCTCGTGCTTCGCGATGAGCGACAGCAGCAGGTCGAACGGGCCGGTGAAGTTGTCGAGGTGGACCTCGAACCCCGGCCGGGCGTCGGCGCCGTCGACGGCGTCGACCGCCTCCCCCTGCTCCGGGGCGACGTCAGGCGGCGTCGCCACGGGCGACGAGCTCCCGCGCGAGCTGCCGGTACGCGGCCGCGCCGGCGTGGGTCGGGGCGTAGTTGGTGATCGGCTCGGCCGCGACGGACGCGTCCGGGAACTTCACCGTGCGCCCGATGACCGTGTGCAGCAGCGTGTCGCCGAACGCCTCGTGCACGCGCGCCACGACCTCGCGCGAGTGCAGGGTGCGCGAGTCGTACATGGTCGGCAGGATGCCGTCGATCTCCAGCGCCGGGTTCAGCCGGTCGCGCACCTTCTCGATCGTCTCCACGAGCAGGGCCACGCCGCGCAGGGCGAAGAACTCGCACTCCAGCGGGATGAGCACGCCGTGCGCCGCGGTGAGGGCGTTGACCGTCAGCAGGCCGAGCGACGGCTGGCAGTCCACGAGGATCACGTCGTAGTCGTCCAGGGCGGGGCGCAGCGCGCGGGCCAGGACCGACTCGCGGGCCACCTCGCCGACGAGCTGGACCTCCGCTGCCGACAGGTCGATGTTGGCGGGCAGCACGTCCATGCCCTCGATGTTCGTGGGCTGCAGCACGTCGGTGAAGCTGACGTCGCGCTCCATGAGCAGGTTGTAGACGCTGAGGTCGAGGTCGTGCGGGCTCACGCCGACGCCGACGGAGGCGGCGCCCTGCGGGTCGAAGTCGACGAGCAGGACGCGGCGGCCGTACTCGGCCAGCGCGGCACCCAGGTTGATCGTCGTGGTGGTCTTTCCGACGCCGCCCTTCTGGTTGCACATCGCGACGATGCGCGCGGGCCCGTGGGACGCCAGCGGCGCCGGGTCGCGGAAGTCGGGCAGCGGCCGCCCGACGACGTCGGTCCGCGGCTCCTCGAGCCCGCCGGCCGGACTGCCCGGCGCGGGGCTGGTCGCGGTGACCGCGGCCGGTGAGGCGTCGCTCGTGGTCGTCTGCGTCATGGTGTCGCTCCCGAGTCCCTCGCTCACCTGCGTCACGCTACCTCAGGGCCTCCCGGGGTCCGGGCGGCACGCCGGGCGCGCCGTCCTTCCGGCGGTCCCGACGCATCAGGGAGCTCAGCCGAGGGCGCGCGGGTGCGCCGCGGCGTACACCTCGCGCAGCGCGTCGCGCGTCACCATCGTGTAGATCTGCGTGGTCGTCACCGAGGCGTGCCCCAGCAGCTCCTGCACCACGCGGACGTCCGCGCCGCCGGCGAGCAGGTGGGTGGCGAACGAGTGCCGCAGCGTGTGCGGCGACACGTGCTGCGTCAGGCCCGCGCGCTCCGCCGCGGCCTGGAGCACCGACCAGGCGCTCTGCCGCGACAGCCGCGCGCCGCGCGTGTTGAGGAAGAGTGCCGGGGTACCCCGGCCCGCCTCCGCGAGGGGCGCCCGCGCCCGCACCAGGTACGCCTCGAGCGCCGTGCGCGCGTACGAGCCGACCGGCACCACCCGCTCCTTGTCGCCCTTGCCGTGCAGCCGCACGGACCCGGCGCGCGGCGCACCGCCGTCGTGCGCGCCGTCGTCGAGCAGGCCGTCGACGTCGTCGACGTCGAGCCCGACCACCTCGCTGATGCGTCCGCCGGTGGAGTACAGCAGCTCGAGCAGCGCCCGGTCGCGCAGCGGCACCGCCCCGTCGCCGGCGCCCGCCGCGTCGAGCAGGCGGGCCACCTCGTCGATCGACAGCGCGTGCGGCAGCCGCCGCAGCGCGCTCGGGGCGTGCACCTGGGACGCGGGGTCGTCACTCGTGGTGCCCTCGGCGTGCGCGAACCGGTGCCAGCCGCGCACCGCGGCCAGCGCGCGGGCCGTGGACGACGGCGACAGCGGCGCGCCCCCGTCCGACCCCTGCCGGACCACCACCACGTACTCCTCGACGTCCCGCTCCCCCACGTCGCCGAGACCGGAGCGTCCCGTCGTGTGCAGGTGGCGGGCGTAGCGGCCCAGGTCGCGGCGGTAGGCGGCCACGGTGTTGGCCGACAGCCCGCGCTCGACGCCGAGGTGCGCCAGGTAGTCCTGCAGCGCGGCCGCCAGGGCGGGCGGGAGGGGCGGGGCGGACGTGGTGTCGGGCACCGGAACATCATGCCCCGAGGTGGCGACGCTGCTGGCGGGCCGCGTCCCCGGGCGGGTCAGAAGGGCAGGAAGACGTCCACCGCGACGGCGATGAACAGCACCGTGAGGTACGTGATCGAGCCGTGGAAGACCTTCATCGCGCCGAGCTTGCCGCGCTCGGGGTGCCCCGCGCGGCGCAGCATCGCGATGACGAGCCAGAGGAACCAGCCGCCGGACGCGATGGCGACGACCGTGTAGAACCACGACATCCCGGCGAGCGGGATCAGCGCGAGGGAGCAGGCGATCATCGCGGCGGTGTGCGCGACCATCTCGACCGCGACGCGGCGGTCGGTGGCCACGACGGGCAGCATCGGCACGCCGGCGTTCGCGTAGTCCTTCTTGAACTTGACGGACAGCGGCCAGTAGTGCGGCGGCGTCCAGAAGAAGATCACGCCGAAGAGCGCGACGGCGGCCCAGCTCAGCGACCCGGTCACCGCGGCCCAGCCGATGAACACCGGCATGCAGCCGGCGATGCCGCCCCAGACGATGTTCTGCGGCGTGCGCCGCTTGAGGATCATCGTGTAGCCGACCACGTAGATCGCGATGGCCGCGAAGGTGAGCCACGCCGCCGGGACGTTGACCAGCAGCGCGAACCACAGCAGCGACACCACGCCGAGCACCGTGGCGAACACCAGGGCCGCCCGGGGCGTGATCTCACCCGTCGCCAGCGGGCGCCGCTTGGTGCGGTTCATCACCTGGTCGATGTCGCGGTCCAGGTAGCAGTTGAAGACGTTCGCCGACGCGGCGGCCAGCGTGCCGCCGACCAGGGTGAGCAGCACCAGCCACAGCGACGGCAGACCGCCCTGCGCGAGGATCATGGTGGGCAGCGTCGTGACGAGCAGCAGCTCGATGATCCGCGGCTTGGTCAGCGCGACATAGGCACCGAGGCGGTCGCGCCACCCCGTGCCCGGCGCACCGCTCGCGCCCCCGCCCTGCTCCGCGTCCGCTCCGCGGCGGTCCGCCCGGTCGGCATCGGCACGCTCCCGCTCGGCCCGCACGGCCGCGCGGGTCGGCGCCTGGGGGTGGGACGTCGTGGTGCTCGTGGTGCTCACGCGCGTGCTTGTCCGTTCTCGGCTGGGGGTCCGGGGAGCTCGGGCGACGTGGGACGGTCGCCGCCTCATCGTACGCCGAGGTCAGCGTCGCGGCGGCCCGGGCGGCGGCGTCCCCGCTGTGAGAAATGCCGCGCGGACGTCATCTGTCCGGACATCCTCCGGCGTGCACGGCGCCCGGCTCACCTGGTGGGACGAACCGTGCCGGGACGGGCGTGCCGGGAATGCTCGGCGCTAGGGTGGTGCTGCACAACGGTGAACAGCGGGCCGCCCACCCCCGGTCGGCCCCTCGACGCCGTGCCCCCGCCGTCGCCTCGAGGACCCCGTGCGGCGTCCGACGCGACGGCGCCCCGTACCGGCAGAGCAGCAGCAATCACCCGGGGCTCGCTCCGGGCAGGAAAGAGGCACATCTGTGAACGCGTTCGACCCCGTCGTCGCCCCGCTCGAGTGGAGCTCGCTCGACGACCGCGCGGTGAAGACCATCAAGGCGCTGGCGGCCGACGCCGTCGAGAAGGTCGGCAACGGCCACCCCGGCACGGCGATCTCCCTCGCCCCCGCCGCGTACCTGCTGTTCGGCAAGACGATGCGGCACGACCCGTCCGACCCGCACTGGGTCGGTCGTGACCGGTTCGTCCTGTCGGCGGGCCACTCCTCGCTCACGCTGTACCTGCAGCTGTTCCTCTCCGGCTACGGCATGGAGCTGGACGACCTCGAGGCGCTGCGCACCTGGGGCTCCCAGACCCCGGGCCACCCCGAGTACCGCCACACCCCCGGCGTGGAGATCACGACGGGCCCGCTCGGCCAGGGCCTCGCGTCCGCGGTCGGCATGGCGTTCGCGGCCCGCCGCGAGCGGGGCCTGCTCGACCCCGACGCCGCGCCCGGCGAGTCGCCGTTCGACCACCACGTGTACGTCATCGCCTCCGACGGCGACCTGCAGGAGGGCGTCACCTCCGAGGCGTCGTCGCTCGCCGGCACGCAGAAGCTCGGCAACCTCGTGGTGATCTGGGACGACAACAAGATCTCCATCGAGGACGACACCGACATCGCGTTCACCGAGGACACCCTCGCGCGCTACGCCGCCTACGGCTGGCACACCCAGCGGGTGGACTGGACGCAGGGCGGCACCGGCTACGCCGAGGACGTCGACGCGCTCGCCGCGGCGATCGCGGCCGCGAAGGCCGAGACCGACCGTCCGTCGTTCATCGCGCTGCGCACCATCATCGGCTGGCCGTCGCCCACCAAGCAGAACACGGGCGGCATCCACGGGTCCGCGATGGGCGCCGACGAGGTCGCGGGCCTCAAGGTCGCGCTCGGCCTGGACCCGGAGGCCTCGTTCGCCGTCGACGACGAGGTGCTCTCCTACACCCGTGCCGTCGCCGAGCGGCAGGCCGACCAGCGCGCCGCGTGGGAGCGGTCGTACGCCGCGTGGCGCACTGCCGCCCCGGAGCGTGCCGCCCTGCTCGACCGCCTCGCCGCGCACGAGCTGCCCGCCGGCTGGACCGACGAGCTGCCCGTCTTCGAGGCCTCCGAGAAGGGCGTCGCCACCCGTGCCGCCTCCGGCAAGGTCCTCACCGCGCTCAAGGACGTGCTGCCCGAGCTGTGGGGCGGCTCCGCCGACCTCGCCGGCTCGAACAACACCACGATGGACGGCGAGCCGTCGTTCATCCCCGTCGAGCACGCGACCAAGAAGTTCCCGGGCAACCCCTACGGGCGCACCCTGCACTTCGGCATCCGCGAGCACGGCATGGGCGCGATCCTCAACGGCATCGTGCTGCACGGCCTCACGCGCCCGTACGGCGGCACCTTCCTCCAGTTCGCCGACTACATGCGCGCCTCGGTGCGCCTCGCCGCGCTCATGGAGATCCCGACGACGTTCGTGTGGACCCACGACTCCATCGGTCTGGGCGAGGACGGCCCGACGCACCAGCCGGTCGAGCACCTCGCCGCCCTGCGCGCCATCCCCGGCCTCGACGTCGTCCGGCCCGCCGACGCGAACGAGACCGCCTGGGCCTGGCGCGGCATCATCGAGAACACGGCGAACCCGGCGGGCATCGTCCTCACCCGCCAGAACGTGCCGACCTTCCCCCGCGGTACCGACGGCTTCGCCGGCGCCGAGGGCACCCTCAAGGGCGGCTACACGCTGGTCGACGCCACGAACGACGAGACCGGCACGCCCGACGTCGTCCTCGTCGGCACCGGCTCCGAGGTGCAGCTCGCCGTGCAGGCGCGCGAGCAGCTCGCCGCCGAGGGGATCGCCGCCCGCGTCGTGTCGATGCCGAGCCGCGAGTGGTTCAACAAGCAGGACGCCGCGTACCGCGAGTCGGTGCTGCCGTCCTCGGTGAAGGCGCGCGTCTCCGTCGAGGCCGGCATCGCCCAGGGCTGGCGCGACGTGGTCGGCGACGCCGGCCGCAGCGTCTCGCTCGAGCACTACGGCGCCTCGGCCGACTACCAGACGCTGTACCGGGAGTTCGGCATCACGGCGGACGCCGTCGCGGCCGCCGCCCGCGAGTCGCTCGCCGCCGTGCGCGGCGCTGGCGACGCCGCCTGAGCGCTCGTAGATTCCCCAGGGTGGGGCGCCGCCCCGCGGCGCCCCACCCGGCCCCCGTCGACACCTCACCGGCGAGGGTCTCCGACCTGGAAGGACGTCCGATGACGCAGAGCACCGTCCCCGCCCCGATCACCGACCTCACCGGCGCCGGGGTGTCCATCTGGCTCGACGACCTGTCGCGGGAGCGCCTGCGCAGCGGCAACCTGGCGGCCCTCGTGGCCGAGCGGGGTGTCGTCGGCGTGACGACGAACCCCACGATCTTCGCCAAGGCCCTGTCCAGCGGTGACGCCTACGACGCCCAGCTCGCCGAGCTCGCCGGCGCTGGTGCGGGCGTGGACGTGGACGCCGCGGTCGAGACCATCACGACCGACGACGTGCGCGCCGCCGCCGACCTGCTGCGCCCGGTCTACGACGCCACCGACGGCGTCGACGGACGCGTGTCGATCGAGGTCGACCCGCGCCTCGCGTACGACGCCGACAAGACCGTCGTGGTGGCCGAGCGCCTGTGGCGCACCGTGGACCGCCCGAACGTCTTCATCAAGATCCCGGCGACCGTGCCCGGGCTGGACGCGATCTCCCGCACCCTCGCCCAGGGGATCAGCGTCAACGTCACGCTGATCTTCTCGATCGAGCGCTACCGCTCGGTCATGGAGGCGTTCGCGATCGGCCTCGAGCAGGCCCGCGCGGACGGCATCGACCTCGCACCGATCGGGTCGGTGGCGTCGTTCTTCGTCTCGCGCGTCGACTCCTCCGTGGACGCCGCCCTGGAGAAGATCGGCACGCCCGAGGCGCTCGACCTGCGCGGGCAGGCCGCCGTCGCGAACGCCCGCCTCGCGTTCGAGGCCTACGAGCAGTTCGTCGGCACGGACCAGTGGCGCTCGCTCGCCGCGTCCGGCGCGCACCCGCAGCGGCCGCTGTGGGCCTCGACCGGTGTGAAGAACCCGGAGTACTCGGACACCCTGTACGTCTCCGAGCTGGTCACGGACGGCGTCGTCAACACCATGCCCGAGCCGACCCTGCAGGCCTTCGCCGACCACGGCGTCGTCCCGGGTGACACGGTTCGCGGCACCGCGGGCGCTGCGCGCCGCACGATCGAGACCATCGAGTCGCTCGGCGTGTCCCTCGCCGAGGTCACGGACCACCTCGAGACCGACGGCGTCCGCAAGTTCGAGGACTCCTGGACCGAGCTCCTGGACACCGCCTCCGCCGGCCTCAAGGCCCAGAGCGCCTGATCTGTGTCCCCGGGGGCGTCGACGCGTCCCCGGGGACCCGCACCACCTCCCGCCCGCACGACGAAGAACGGTGCCCACCTCGTGAGACCGGCCAAGATCACCGCCGAGCACAACCCCCTGCGCGACCCCCTCGACCTGCGCCTGCCCCGCATCGCCGGCCCCAGCGGCCTGGTGATCTTCGGGGTCACGGGCGACCTGTCCCGCAAGAAGCTCATGCCCGCCGTCTACGACCTGGCCAACCGCGGCCTGCTGCCCCCCGGCTTCGCGCTGACGGGCTTCGCCCGCCGCGACTGGGAGGACGAGGACTTCGCCCAGGTCGTGCACGACGCGGTCAAGGAGCACGCCCGCACGCCGTTCCGCGAGGCCACCTGGCGCCAGCTCGCCGAGGGCATCCGCTTCGTGCAGGGGTCGTTCGACGACGACGAGGCGTTCGAGCGCCTGCGCCAGACCGTCGAGCAGCTCGACGCCGAGCGCGGCACCGGCGGCAACCACGCCTTCTACCTGTCCGTGCCGCCCAGCGCGTTCCCGATCGTGTGCCGGCAGCTGTCCGAGTCGGGGCTCTCCAAGTCGTCCCCGGACGCGTGGCGCCGCGTCGTCATCGAGAAGCCGTTCGGCCACGACCTCGAGAGCGCGCGCGAGCTCGACGCCGTCGTCTCCCAGGTCTTCGACCCGGAGTCGGTCTTCCGCATCGACCACTACCTCGGCAAGGAGACGGTCCAGAACCTCCTCGCCCTGCGGTTCGCGAACCAGATGTTCGAGCCGCTGTGGAACAGCAACTACGTGGACCACGTGCAGATCACGATGGCCGAGGACATCGGCATCGGCGGGCGCGCGAGCTACTACGACGGCATCGGCGCCGCCCGCGACGTGATCCAGAACCACCTGCTCCAGCTCCTCGCGCTCGTCGCCATGGAGGAGCCGGTCAACTTCGACGCCGAGGCCCTGCGCGCCGAGAAGATCAAGGCGCTCTCCTCCGTGCGCCTCCCCCGCGACCTCGGGCGCCACACCGCCCGCGGCCAGTACGCCTCCGGGTGGCAGGGTGGCGAGAAGGTCGTCGGGTTCCTCGAGGAGGAGGGCTTCAACCCCGACTCCACGACCGAGACGTTCGCCGCGGTGAAGCTCGAGATCGACAACCGGCGCTGGGCCGGCGTCCCGTTCTACCTGCGCACGGGCAAGCGCCTGGGCCGCCGCGTCACCGAGGTCGCGGTCGTCTTCAAGAAGGCTCCGCACCTCCCGTTCGAGTCCTCGCTGACGTCGGACCTCGGCAACAACGCGCTGGTCATCCGCGTGCAGCCCGACGAGGGCGTCACCCTCCGCTTCGGCGCCAAGGTCCCGGGCACCGCGATGGAGGTCCGCGACGTCACGATGGACTTCGGCTACGGCCACTCGTTCACCGAGTCGTCCCCCGAGGCGTACGAGCGACTCATCCTCGACGTCCTCCTCGGCGACCCGCCGCTCTTCCCCACCCGGGAGGAGGTCGAGCTCTCCTGGAAGATCCTCGACCCGGTCACCGCGTACTGGGCGAGCAAGGGCAAGCCGGAGCAGTACGCGTCGGGCACCTGGGGCCCGGAGTCCGCCGACAAGATGATGGCCCGCGACGGCCGCTCGTGGCGGCGCCCGTGAGGCCCGCCCCCGCCCCGGACGACGCACCACGCGCCGCGGCGAGCCGCCCCCACCTGTGCCGCTTCCACAGAGGAGAGCCCCGATGATCATCGACATGCCGGACACGACCACGAACGCGGTCGGCAAGCGGCTCGCCCACCTGCGCGACGAGGGCGGCGCCGTGGCGCTCGGCCGGGTGCTCACGCTCGTCGTGGTCGCGGAGGAGGCCGACATCGAGGACTCCGTCCGCGCCGCCAACCAGGCCAGCCACGAGCACCCGTGCCGCGTCGTGGTGGTCGCGCCGCTGGTGCAGCGCGACCGCTCCGCCCCGCGGCTCGACGCCGAGATCCGCGTCGGTGGCGACGCCGGCGCCTCCGAGGTCGTCGTGCTGCGGGCCGGCGGCCCGATGCTCGACCACCCCGACACGCTCGTCATGCCCCTGCTGCTGCCCGACGCCCCGATCGTCGTCTGGTGGCCGACCGGCGGCCCCGACGACCCGTCCGCGGACCCGATGGGCGCGATGGCCCAGCGGCGCATCACGGACACGACGACGGCGGCGGACCCCGTCGCGATGCTGCACCGCCTGTCCGGCACGTTCAGCCCCGGGGACACCGACCTGGCGTGGGCGCGCGTGACGCTGTGGCGCGGGCTCATCGCGGCGGCGGTGGAGCAGCCCCCGTTCGAGCCCGTCACCGCGGTGACCGTCGAGGGGCAGCAGCAGCACACGTCCCTCGACCTGCTGGCAGCCTGGCTCGGGCAGCGTCTGCGATGCCCGGCCACGGTCGTGCGCACGGACAGCGACGACGCCATCACCCGGGTGACGCTGGAGCGCAAGAGCGGGCCCATCGTGCTCGACCGCCCCGACGGCCGCGTCGTGGCGATCACGCAGCCCGAGAAGCCGGAACGTCGCATGGCGCTCCCGATCCGCGCGCTCAGCGAGGCCCTCATCGAGGAGCTCCGGCGCCTCGACCCGGACGAGCTCTACGGCGAGGTGCTCACCAAGGGCCTCGCGCGGGTCGAGACCGTCGGTGCCAAGCCCGGCGCCACGACGGGCCCGAAGGCGAAGGCCACGGCGTGAGCGCGCCGCTCGTCGTCGTCCACCCGGACCCGACGGTCCTCGCGGAGGCCGCCGCGGCCCGGCTGCTCACCCGCCTGCTCGACGCGCAGTCGGTCCGCACGCCGGTGCACGCGGTGCTGACCGGCGGCACCGTGGGCATCAAGACGCTCGCGGCCGTGGCCGCGAGCCCGCTGCGCGCCGCGGTGGACTGGTCGGGGGTGCACCTGTGGTGGGGCGACGAGCGGTTCCTCCCCGACGGTGACCCGGACCGTAACGAGACCCAGGCCCGCGCCGCCCTCGTGGACGCGCTGGTCGCCGACTCCGGCCTGCCCGCCGAGAACGTGCACGCGATGCCCGCTCTCGGCGCGGTCGCCGGAGGCGCCACCGTCGAGACGCCGGAGCAGTCGGCCGCGGCCTACGCGGACGAGCTCGCGGCCTTCGCCGGGGCGCCCGCGGCCGGCTCGCAGGAGCCGGCCGTCCCGGAGTTCGACGTGCTGCTGCTCGGCATGGGGCCCGACGGGCACGTCGCTTCCTTGTTCCCCGGGCACGACGGCCTCGACGCCCGCGGCGCGACGGTCGGGGTGCACGGCTCCCCCAAGCCGCCGCCGGAACGTGTCTCGCTCACGTTCGACTCCCTCCGGCGCGCGCGCGAGGTGTGGGTCGTCGCCGCCGGGGCCGAGAAGGCCGCCCAGGCCGCCGCCGCCCTCGCCGGGGGCGCGGTGACCGACGTCCCGGCGGCCGGGGCACGGGGCACCGAACGCACGCTGTGGCTGCTCGACGCGGCCGCGGCAGCAGGCCCCGCCGCCTGACCTGCTAGCTCGCCGACCGGTGCCGGTCGGCGAGCAGTCGGGCGGGCGTCTCGTCGTCGAACTCCGCGAAGAACTCCCCCACCCGCTCGGTGAGCTCGCTCATGCCGTCGCAGGCGAACAGCGTGGGCTGGTAGTGCGAGATGTCGTACTCCACGGTGCCCATCGAGTAAAAGTCGAGCGGCAGGATGGTGGCGCCGCGGAACTCCTCGATCTCGCCGTACGAGGACAGCAGGCCCGCGCCGTAGGCGCGCAGCTCCCCCTCCTCGTACATGACGCCGAACTCGATGGTGAACCAGAAGACGTCGGCCACGAACTGGAGACCCTCGGCCGTCTCGCAGCGCCGCGCGGCCTCGCCCGCCCGTCGCTTCACGTCGGCGATCGCCGGGTTCGCGAGCAGGTTCCCGTGCCCGACGACTTCGTGGATGATGTCCGGCTCGGGGGTGTACAGGGGCTGCGACCCGTGCCGCAGGTACTGCGTGGAGTGGAAGACGCCGTCGGCGAGCGACCCGTAGAACTGGTCCAGGGGCACCAGCCCCGCGGCCGGGTGCAGGCGGAAGCCGCTGAGCGGCTCCAGGCCCGCGCTCACCTCGTCGAGCTGCGGCACCCGTTCGGTCGGCAGCGCGAGGGCTTCCTTGCCCTCGAGGTAGCCGCGGATCGCCAGGCGCTCGTGCTTGGGCGCGAGCTCGGCGCACACGGTGCGCCAGATCTCGTTCTCCCCGTCCGTGTACTCGACGCGGGGCACGGGGTCGCCGGGCGACCAGCGCAGCGCAGGGCCCGCGATGACCTCGCGCCGGCGCCGGTACTCCGGGTCGTCCGCGCCGGGGTGGTCGTCCGTGAGGTGCACCGTGACGCCGTGCTCGTCCTCGGTGACGGGGGCGTAGAGCTGTCCTTCCTCGAACATGCGGTCAGACTACGCCCGGCGCCCCCGTCTCGACAGGTGGACACCCGGCGGTACCGTCCCGCTGCCGCCCGGCCCCCTCAGCTCGCCTGGCGCAGCCCCGTCCGGCGCGCCCGCAGCGTCGCGAGCGCCTCCTCGAGGAGGGCGGCGCCGTCCTCCTCGGAGCGGCGTTCCTTCACATACGCGAGGTGCGTCTTGTACGGCTCGTTCCGCACCGGTTCCGGCGGGTTGGCCGCGTCGAGCCCGGCGGGGAAGCCGCAGCGCGGACAGTCCCAGAACTCCGGAGGCTCGACGTCCTCGTTCGCCGAGAAGCTCGGCGTCGTCTCGTGCCCGTTCGCGCACCAGTACGAGACCCGCACCCGGGGTGCCGCCTCGCCGCGCTCGGACTCTCCCAGCGGACCCGCACCCACGCGCGAGCCCCTGATCGCATGACCGGCTGTAGCCACGTCCTGTCGTCCTCACCTTCGACTCAGTGGGCGTACGCCCACGGACGATCTTCGTGAACCGTCGGTCCGGGCTCGCGCCCGGTCCCGTTGCCCGCACCGGCCGAGCCGGAGCCCGGACCGGTGACGGTCGCGGTCGTGCCGGCTCAGCTCACCTTCGTGATGAGACCCAGCAGCACGATCACGACGAACCAGACGAGCGCAAAGCTCACCGTGATCCGGTTGAGGTTGCGCTCGGCGACGCCGGAGCTGCCGGCGGCGCTCGAGATCCCCCCGCCGAACATGTCCGACAGACCGCCGCCCTTGCCCTTGTGCATCAGGATGAGCAGGGTCAGGAAGGCGCTGGTGATCACCAGGAGAACCTGAAGGATGATCTGCAAAACGTCCACGGTGTCCTCGGCTGTCCTCGTTCGTCGTCCGCCCGCGGGGCGGGCATCTGTTCGTCACCCGGCCAGGACGTCGTCCTGGCCGGGTCAAGAGTAAGTGACGGACGCCTCCCGAGGCGAACACCGATGTTTCCATCGGGTGACGATCCTCGGAAGGCGTCCGTGGGGCGGGCCAAGGCCCGCCGTGGTGGTGGCGCGTCAGGCGACGTGCGACTGGTATCGCGCGATCTTCGCGAACTCGACCGGGTCGAGGCTCGCGCCGCCGACGAGGGCGCCGTCGACGTCCGGCTGCGACATGATCTGCGCGACGTTGCCCGACTTCACCGACCCGCCGTACAGCACGCGCACGCCCGCGGCGAGCTCGGCGTCGTACAGCTCGGCGAGGCGGCCGCGGATCGCGCCGCAGACCTCCTGCGCGTCCTCGGGGGTCGCGACCTCGCCCGTGCCGATCGCCCACACGGGCTCGTACGCGATGACGACCTGCGCGGCCTGCTCCGCCGGCACGTCGGCCAGGGCGGCGTCGACCTGCGCGAGGGTATACGAGACCTGCTCGCCCGCCTTGCGCACGTCCAGGCCCTCGCCCACGCACAGGATCGGCGTCAGGCCGTGCTCGAAGGCCGCGCGCACCTTGGCGTTCACCAGGGCGTCGTCCTCGGCGTGGTACTCGCGACGCTCCGAGTGCCCGACGGCCACGTACGTGCAGCCCAGGCGGGCCAGCATCGGGCCGGAGACCTCGCCCGTGTAGGCGCCCGACGCGTGCGTCGACAGGTCCTGCGCGCCGTAGCGCACCTCGAGCTTGTCCGCGTCCACGAGGGTCTGCACCGAGCGCAGGTCCGTGAACGGCGCCAGGACGGCGACCTCGACGGCCTCGTAGTCGTGCTTCGCGTCCTTGAGCGTCCACGCGAGCTTCTGCACCGCGGCGATCGCCTCGGCGTGGTCCAGGTTCATCTTCCAGTTGCCCGCCATCAGGGGCGTGCGGGTGGTGGCCACGATGGGCTCCTCGTTCTCTCGTGCTGGGGTGGTGGTCGGTCAGGCGGCGAGGACGGCGAGCCCGGGCAGCTCCTTGCCCTCGAGCAGCTCCAGGCTGGCGCCGCCGCCCGTGGAGATGTGGCTGAAGCCCGCCTCGTCGAAGCCGAGCGCGCGCACGGCCGCGGCCGAGTCACCGCCGCCCACGATCGAGAACGCGCCCGCCGCGGTGGCGTCGACGATGCCCTGCGCGACGGCGCGGGTGCCGGCGGCGAAGGCGTCGAACTCGAACACGCCCATGGGGCCGTTCCACACGACGGTCCTCGCGTCCGCGAGCCGCGCCGCGAACAGCGCGCCGGAGTCGGGACCGATGTCGAGGCCCATGGTGCCGTCGGGGATCTGGTCGGCCGGCACGGTGCGGTGCGGGGCGTCGGCGGCGAACGAGTCCGCGGCGACGATGTCGGTGGGGAGCACGATCTCCACGCCCGACTCGGCGGCCTGGGCGAGGTAGCCCTTCACGGTGTCCACCTGGTCGGCCTCGAGCAGCGACGAGCCCACGGAGTGGCCCTGCGCGGCGAGGAACGTGAAGACCATGCCGCCGCCGATGAGCAGGCGGTCGGCCTTCGTGAGCAGGTTCTCGATGACCCCGAGCTTGTCCGAGACCTTCGAGCCGCCCAGGACGACGGCGTACGGGCGCTGCGGGTCCGTGGTGGCACGAGAGAGCGCCTCCACCTCCTTGAGGACGAGGTCGCCGGCCGCGGCCGGCAGCAGCTTCGCGACGTCGTAGACCGACGCCTGCTTGCGGTGCACCACGCCGAAGCCGTCGGAGACGAACGCGTCCGCCAGCGCGGCGAGCTCACCGGCCAGCTCCTCGCGCTCGGCGTCGACCTTCGAGGTCTCGCGGGCGTCGAAGCGCACGTTCTCCAGGAGCGCGACCTGGCCGTCGGCCAGGGCGCCGACGGTCTCCTGGGCCGACGGGCCGGTCACGTCGGCCGCGAGGGCGACGTCCTGGCCCAGCAGCTCGCCGAGGCGCGCGGCCACGGGCGCCAGGGAGTAGTCGGGGTTCGGCTCGCCCTTCGGGCGCCCGAGGTGGGCCGTCACGACGACCCGCGCGCCGGCGTCCGTGAGGCGCTTCAGCGTGGGCAGCGCGGCCTTGATCCGGCCGTCGTCCGTGATCGTGGTGCCGTCGAGCGGCACGTTGAAGTCCGAGCGGACGAGGACGCGCTTGCCGCGCAGCTCGCCCAGGGTGTCGATGGTCTTCATGGGGCACACCTGTCCGTCAGGGCCCGGTGCGTGCGGCGCTGCCGTGAGGCGTCCGCACGTCCCCGGACCGGGTGATCTGGTCCGTACATGACGACGTCCGCGTGCGCAGCCGGAGTTCGGCGCGCACGCGGACGTCGTGACTCACGCTCGAGCGGTGTCGGGCGCCGGAGTCGTCAGAGCTTCTCGCCGACGAAGACCGTCAGCGACACGAGGGAGTTGGAGTAGCCCCACTCGTTGTCGTACCAGGACACGACCTTGACCTGGTTGCCGATCACCTTGGTGAGCTTCGCGTCGTAGATGCTCTGGTGCGGGTTGGTGACGATGTCCGTGGAGACGATGTCGTCCTCGACGTACTCGAGCACGCCCTTGAGGGGGCCCTCGGCGGCAGCCTTGACCGCGGCGTTGACCTCCTCGACCGTGACCTCCTTCGGGGCCTCGAAGGTGAGGTCCGTGGCGGAACCGGTGATGACCGGGACGCGCAGGGCGTAGCCGTCCAGCTTGCCCTTCAGCTCCGGGAGGACCAGGGCGACGGCCTTGGCGGCACCCGTGGTGGTCGGCACGATGTTCTGCGCGGCGGCGCGGGCGCGGCGGAGGTCCTTGTGCGGGCCGTCCTGCAGGTTCTGGTCGCCGGTGTACGCGTGGATCGTCGTCATCAGGCCACGCTCGATGCCGATCGAGTCGTTGAGGGCCTTGGCGAGCGGCGCGAGGCAGTTCGTCGTGCAGGACGCGTTCGAGATGATGTGGTGCGCGGCCGGGTCGTACTGGTCGTTGTTCACACCCATGACGAAGGTCGCGTCCTCGTTCTTCGCCGGGGCGGAGATGATGACCTTCTTGGCGCCGGCGTCGATGTGCGCCTTGGCCTTGGTGGCGTCGGTGAAGAAGCCGGTGGACTCGATGACGATGTCCGCGCCCAGCTCGCCCCAGGGGAGGTTCGCGGGGTCGCGCTCGGCGAGCGCACGGATCTTCTGGCCGTCGACGATGATGTTGTCGTCGTCGAAGTCGACCGACTTCGGGAAGCGGCCCAGCACCGTGTCGTACTTGAGCAGGTGGGCCAGAGTCTTGTTGTCGGTCAGGTCGTTGACGCCGACGACCTCGATGTCCGCACCCGACTCCACGAGAGCGCGGTAGAAGTTCCGTCCGATCCGACCGAAGCCGTTGATCCCGACGCGGATGGTCACGATTGCCCTCCTCAGGGCGCGCCGGTGAGATCCCGACGCACACGGTTGATGCCGACTTCCGCACGCCGCGAGGGGCGTGCTGATGATTCACGTCGTGACCCCGGAACCACCCGACGTTCTTCCACCGGGCGGTCAGCCTCGGGTCACGTCGTCGTCACCTGACGGAATGAGCCTATACCCGAATCGGCGGTGCCGCTGACCCTCGACGACCTCGTGAGACGTGTGGTCCGACCATATGGACGCGGTGCCGTCAGAGGTCGAGGAGCTCGGGGCTCAGACCGGACTCGGTGTCCGGGACGCCGACCTCGAGGGCACGCTTGTCCGCCGTCGACAGGAGGCGTCGGATCCGGCCCGCGACGGCGTCCTTGGACAGCGGCGGGTCGGCCAGCTGCCCGAGCTCCTCCAGGGACGCCTGCTTGTGGGCCAGCCGGAGCTCGCCCGCCTGCCGCAGGTGCTCCGGCACGTCCTCGCCCAGGATCTCGAAGGCCCGCTGCACCCGGGCGCCGGCCGCGACGGCGGCCCGTGCCGACCGGCGCAGGTTCGCGTCGTCGAAGTTCGCGAGCCGGTTGGCCGTGCCGCGCACCTCGCGCCGCGCGCGCCGCTCCTCCCAGATCTCGCGGGTGCGTACCGCGCCCATCCGCCGCAGGATCTCCCCGATCGCCTCGCCGTCGCGCACGACGACGCGGTCCACGCCCCGCACCTCCCGGGACTTCGCCTGCACGCCCAGGCGCCGCGCGGCGCCGACCAGAGCGAGCGCCGCCTCGGGCCCCGGGCACGTGACCTCCAGCGCCATCGACCGGCCGGGCTCCGTCAGCGAGCCGTGCGCGAGGAACGCGCCGCGCCACACCGCCTCGGCCTCCGCGACGCCCGCCGACACGACCTCCGGGGCCAGCCCGCGCACCGGCCGCCCCCGCGAGTCCAGCAGGCCCGTCTGGCGGGCGAGCGACTCGCCGTCGCGCACCACGCGCACCACGTACCGGTTGTTCTTGCGCAGCCCCCCGGCCTGCACCACGATCAGGTCGCTCGTGTGGCCGTAGAGCTCCGTGATCGCCTGGCGCAGCCGCGCGGCGGCCGCCTCGTCGTCCAGCTCCGCCTCGATGACCACGCGGCCCGAGATGATGTGCAGCCCCCCGGAGAACCGCAGCGTCGCCGAGACCTCCGCCTTGCGGCACGACGTCCGGGTCACCTTGATCCGCGCGAGCTCGTCCTTCACCTCTGCCGTCAGCGCCATGGCGTCATCCTGCCACGCGGGGCAAGCACCCCGAGCCGTCGGCGGGGTACCGCAGAGGACCGGTCACACGTCCCCGTAGACGCCCTCGAACACGTCGCGATAGGCCGCCGCCAGGCGCAGCGGGTCGTGGCGCGCCGTCCCGTCGCCGCGACGGACCTGCCGCATGAGCAGCCGCGCCCCCATCGCCTGGGCGGCGTCGGCCAGCTCGTCGACATCCTCGACGGCGGACGGGTCGGCGAGCACGGCGTCGACGCGCAGGCCCGGCGCGTGCCGGTGCAGAGCCTCGAGGTGGTCGGTGGCGGTGAGGCCCTGGGTCTCGCCGCGCTCGGCGGCCAGGTTCAGCGTCACGCACACCCGGGCGTCCGTCTCGTGGAGCGCCGTCGCGAGCTCCGGCACGAGGAGGTGCACCAGCACCGACGAGTACCAGGAGCCGGGCCCGAGCACCACCCAGTCGGCGGCGCGCACCGCCTCGACCGCCTCGGGGCACGCGGGCGGGTCCGCCGGCACCAGCCGCAGCTGCTCGATCCGCCCCTCGGTCACCGCGACCCGGCTCTGTCCGACCACGGTCTCCAGCCCCGTCGGGCCGCCGCTCCCCCGCACGTCGGCCTCCACCACCAGGGGGACGGACGCCATCGGCAGCACGCGCCCGCGCGCGCCGAGCAGCTTGCCCACCCAGTCCAGGCCGGTCACGGTGTCGCCGAGCAGCTCCCACAGCGCCACGATCATGAGGTTGCCCATGGCGTGCTTGTCCAGGCTGCCGCCCGAGACGAACCGGTGCTGGAGCAGGTCGCTCCACGTGCGGCCCCACTCGGAGTCGTCGCACAGGGCCGCGAGCGCCATGCGCAGGTCGCCGGGCGGGAGGACGTCGAGCTCGTCGCGCAGCCGGCCCGAGGACCCGCCGTCATCCGCGACCGTGACGACGGCGGTCAGCCGGTCGGACATCAGCCGCAGGGCCGAGAGGCTCGCGAACAGGCCGTGCCCTCCCCCGAGCGCCGTGACCGCCGGCGCCCCCGGGCTCGCGACCGGCGTCGTCACTCCTTCCCCAGGTCGCGTGCCGTGAGGGAGACCCGCTGGCCCGCGTCGCGCAGCCGCTGGGCGATCTCGCCCGCGATCGCCACCGAGCGGTGCTTGCCCCCGGTGCACCCGACCGCGATGGTCACGTACCGCTTCTCCTCGGCCAGGTAGCCGGCCAGGACGGGCTCGAGCGCTGCGACGTAGCGGTCCACGAACTCCTGCGCGCCGGGCCGGGCGAGGACGTACTCCCGCACCGGGGCGTCCCGGCCCGTGAGGTGGCGCAGCTCGGTGATCCAGTAGGGGTTGGCCAGGAAGCGGACGTCCACGACGTGGTCGGCGTCGAGCGGGATGCCGTACTTGAAGCCGAAGGCGAGCACGTTGACCCGCAGGGCGTCGGGGGCGCCGTCCGCGACCGCGGCACGGACCTCACGTGCGAGGTCGTGCACCGACAGCTCCGAGGTGTCGATGACGACGTCGGCGCGCTCGGCGATCGACGCGAGCGCGCGGCGCTCCTCGCCGATGCCGTCGAGGATCCGGCCCTCGCCCTGCAGGGGGTGCGGACGGCGGACGCTCTCGTAGCGGCGCACCAGGGTGTCGTCCCGCGCGTCGAGGAACAGGATCCGGTAGTTCACGCCCGCGTCGCGCAGGTGCTGCAGCACCCGGGCGAGCTCCGCGAAGTACTCCCGGCCACGGACGTCGACCACCACGGCGAGGCGCTCCACCGACGACCCCGCGCGCGTCATGAGGTCGACGAGCGGGACGATCATCATCGGCGGCAGGTTGTCGACGACGAACCAGTCGAGGTCCTCCAGCACGCCCGCCGCGCGCGACCGGCCGGCGCCCGACATGCCGGTGATGATCAGCACCTCCGGCTCGGCCTGCTCCGGGGCGGGGGTGGTCGCCTCGATCTCGGGGATGCCCTGCGGGACGGTGATGGGATCCGGCTCGCTCATGCGCCCAGCATGCCAGGGCCCGCCGCGTCCTGGCTGGTCGGCGCGCTGCCAGCGTCGGGGGTACCGGCGTCGGTGCTATCGGGGTCGGTGCTACCGGGGTCGGCGGTGTCCGCGCCGCCGAGCGCGGCGACGACGGCCTCCGCGGTGCGGCGGCCCATGCCGCGCACCTGGGCGATCTCGTCGACGCTCGCCGCGCGCAGCTTCTTGACCGAGCCGAAGGTGGTGAGCAGGGCCTTGCGCCGCGCCGGCCCGAGGCCCGGCACGTCGTCGAGGGCGGAGGTCACCATCCCCTTGCTCCTGCGCTGCCGGTGCGCCGTGATGGCGCGGCGGTGCGCCTCGTCGCGCACCCGCTGGAGCAGGTACAACGCCTCGGAGGAGCGCTGCAGGATCACCGGGTAGTCCTCGCCGGGGAGCCACACCTCCTCGAGCCGCTTGGCGAGGCCGCAGAGCGCCACGTCGGTGACCCCCAGCTCGTCGAGGGCGCGCTGGGCCGCCGCCACCTGGGGCGGGCCGCCGTCGACGACGACGAGGTTCGGCGGGTAGGCGAACCGCTTGCGCTCCCCCGTCTCCTCGGCGGGGACCTCGCCCGACCGCGGGCGGGCGGCGCCCGACGGGCGTCCGTCGTCGTCGCTGTCGTCGAGCTCCACCTCGCCCGACGCGAGCCGGTCGGTCAGGTAGCGGCGGAACCGGCGGGTGATGACCTCGTGCATGGCTGCCGTGTCGTCCCGGGCCCCGTCGCCCTCGGGGCCCCGGATCGAGAAGGTGCGGTACTCGCTCTTGCGCGGCAGCCCGTCCTCGAACACCACCATCGACGCCGACTGGTAGGTGCCCTGCGTGTGCGAGACGTCGTAGCACTCGATGCGCAGGGGTGCCGACTCGAGGCCCAGCGCCTCCTGGATCTCACGGAGCGCCTGGCTGCGCGTGGTGAGGTCGCCGGCCCGCCGCGTGCGGTGCAGGACGAGGGCGTGCTCGGCGTTCTTCCGGACGGTGGCAGCGAGCTCGCGCTTGTCGCCCCGCTGCGGCACCCGCAGCTCGACGCGGGCACCACGCAGGCCCGTCAGCCAGGCCGCCATCTGCGCGGGGTCCGGGGGGAGCACGGGGACGAGCACCTCGCGCGGGACGGCGTCGCGCGCCTCGCGCCGGGCCGCCGTCCGCCCCTCGGCGTCGAGGTCGGCCTCGGCGGCCGCCGCGCGCGCGTCCTCGACGGCGCCGTACACCTGCTGCAGCAGGTGCTCGACGAGCTCCGCGTCGGTGACGTCCTCGACCTTCTCCACGACCCAGCCGCGCTGGCCGCGGATGCGCCCGCCCCGCACGTGGAACACCTGGACCGCGGCCTCGAGCTCGTCACCCGCGAGCGCGAAGACGTCGGCGTCGGTCGCGTCGGGGAGCACGACGGCGTTCTTCTCCGTGGCGCGGCGCAGCGCCTGGATGTCGTCGCGCAGGCGGGCGGCCTGCTCGTACTCCATGGACGCGGCGGCCTCGTTCATCCGCGCCGTGAGCCGCCGCTCGAACCGCTGCGTGTCGCCTGCCATGAAGTCGCAGAAGTCCTGCGCCAGCTGCTTGTGATCGTCGACCCCGATGCGGCCGACGCACGGTGCCGAGCACTTGTCGATGTAGCCCAGCAGGCACGGGCGACCGGTCTGGTGCGCCCGCTTGTACACGCCCGCCGAGCACGTGCGGATCGGGAAGACCCGCAGGAGGAGGTCGAGGGTCTCGCGGATGGCCCAGGCGTGACCGTACGGTCCGAAGTACCGGGTGCCGGGGCGCTTGGCGCCGCGCATCACCTGGGCGCGCGGCACCTCGTCGGCCATCGTCACCGCGAGGTACGGGTACGACTTGTCGTCCCGGTACTTCACGTTGAACCGCGGGTCGTACTCCTTGATCCACGAGTACTCGAGCGCCAGCGCCTCGACCTCGGTGCCCACCACCGTCCACTCGACGGAGGCCGCCGTCGTGACCATGCTCTGCGTGCGGTGGTGCAGGTGCGCGACGTCCTGGAAGTAGTTCGACAGCCGTGCCCGCAGGTTCTTCGCCTTGCCCACGTAGATCACGCGGCCGTGCGCGTCGCGGAACCGGTAGACGCCGGGCGACGTGGGGATCTCCCCCGGTTTCGGGCGGTAGGTCGCTGGGTCGGCCATGCCGTCAGCCTAGGTCAGGCCACCGACGGTCCCGGTCGCCGGCCGCGGCCCCCACGCCGCTCGCGACCTACTTCATCGTGCCCGCCGAGACCGAACCCTGGAGCTGGCGCTGGAAGATCAGGTAGGCGATCAGCACCGGCACGATCGTCACCACCACGGCCGCGAACATCGCGCCGAAGTCCACCGCGTACCCCGCCGACGAGACGAACGCCGCCAGCCGTTGGGAGAGCACGTAGTTCTCCTGCGCCGGGTTCAGCGCGATCGGCAGGATGAACTGGTTCCACAGGCCGAGGAAGTTGAAGATCGCCACGGAGGCCATGCCGGGCGTCGCCATCGGCAGCATCACCTGGAAGAACGTGCGCCAGTTCCCCGCGCCGTCGATCGCCGCGGCCTCGGCGATGTCGTCCGGCAGCCCACGGAAGAACGCGTAGAGGAAGAACACCGTGAACGGCAGCGCGAACGCGACGTAGACGACGATCAGGCCCGGTAGCGTGCCGAGCAGCCCGGCGTTCTGGAGCACGAAGAACAGCGGCACGATCGCGAGGAAGACCGGGAACGTCAGCCCGGCCAGCATCAGGTAGTAGATCGCCCGCCGCCCGGGGAACTCGAAGCGGGCCAGCACGTAGGCGCACATCGCCCCGAGCAGCATGACGAGCACCAGCGCCGTCCCGACCACGATGATCGTGTTGACGAAGGCGCGGCCGATCTGGGCGTCCACCCACGCGTTCTGGTAGTTCGTGAACGACCACTCGGACGGCAGCGAGAACGGCGACGCGAAGATCTCCGAGCTCGTCTTGAAGGACCCGATGAACACCCAGATCATCGGCGCGATGACGAGGCCGCACCAGATCACGAGGACGGTGTGCGAGACCCCCGCCGCGACGCGGTCGCCACGACCGGCCGTGCGGGCCCGGGTGGGCACGGCGGCGCGTGCCGTGCGCGGCATCGCCTGGGCGTGGGCAGTCATCCCCGACCCCTCTCGTTGCGACCGCCGGCGAGGCGGTTCACGGTGAACACCAGCGCGGCGAACACCAGGGTGACGATCGCCATCGCGACGCCCATGGCGCTGGCGTAGCCGAACTTCCCCTCCGTGAAGGCCGAGCGGAACAGCTGCTGGGACATGACGAGGGTGGAGTTGTCCGGGCCACCCTGCGGGTTGAGCGCCTGCACGTAGACGAACAGGTCGAGGGCGATGATCCCCAGGTAGATGAAGGCGGTCTGCACGTTGTCCCTGATGAGCGGCAGCGTGATGGACCACGACGTCCGCCACCGACCGGCCCCGTCGATCCGCGCGGCCTCGTAGATCTCCGACGGGACGCCCTTGATCGCCGCGATGAACAGCAGCATGTAGAAGCCGACGAAGCCCCATACGACGACGAACATCGTCACCGGCATCGCCGTGCCCACGTTCCCCAGCCAGGCGAACGACTCGAACCGGTCGAGCCCCAGCCCGGTGAGGACCCCGTTGACGAGTCCGTTGCTCGGGTCGAGGATCAGGCGCCACATGATGCCCACCGCGATCGCCGGGATGACATACGGGAAGAGCGACACCACCCGGTAGAAGCCCGACCCGCGGACCCCGCGGACCTGGCCCCTGCCCGACCCGCCCACCGTGATGAGGATCGCGAACGTGAGCGCGATGGCGATGGTGACGAGCGGGATGAACAGGCCGAACATCACGCTGTTGCCGACGGCGTTGACGAACCGCGGGTCCTGCAGCAGCGTGGTGAAGTTCGCCAGCCCCACGACGTCGAACTCGGTCGTGAAGCCGGACCAGTCGGTGAGCGCGTAGAACGCGGCCTGGACGAACGGCCAGATCACGAAGACCAGGAAGAGCGCGAGCGGAAGGCCGAGGAAGACGACGAAGAAGCTCACGGTGTCGAACGACCAGCCGCCCGGCCGCCCCCTGCGGGGCCCGCGTCCGGGCCCCGCAGCGGCTCCCTCGCCGGCGGGCAGGACCTGCCCGGCGCCGGGGATGGCGGTCATGACACCTCGATCTTGTCGATCGTGTCGTCGTTGGCGATACGGTCCGTGATCGCCTGCAGCTCCTTGGTGAGGTCCGCGACCGACTTCTTGCCGTCGAGGAAGGAGTTCCAGATCGGAAGCTGCTCCTGGTTCATGCCGTAGGTGTTGACGAAGTTGAACGTGAAGATGTCGGTCCCGGCGGCGCTGAGCATGTCGGTCTGCGACACCAGCGCCGTCGAGCCGAACCCGTCGGCGGGGACGATGTCCTTGACGATGGTCGGGGCCAGCTTCGTCTTGGAGAAGTTCGTCGCCGACTCCTTGGAGAGCATGACCCGCAGGAGCTCCTTGCCCCCGGCGACGCTCTTGGCCTGCGAGGGCACGATGAACGGTTCGCCGGCCGTCGAGTGCAGCGCCGTGGCCGGCATGGCCGGGCTCGCGGTGACCGAGAAGCTCGGGACGCCCTTCATCTGGAAGTCCGCCGCCGTCTGGTCCTTCATCTCGTTCTCGATCCAGGACCCCGACGGGTAGAGCAGCGCCTCCTGCTTGTTGCTCCACTGCGCCTGGGCCGCGGTGAACTGCGTGCCCGACCCGCCGGGCTTGAAGTACCCGGCGTCGACGATCTCCTTCATGATCGTGAAGGTGGCCTGGAGCGCGTCGTTCGACCAGCAGTCGGGCTCGAGGTTCTCGAGCGCGAGCCGGACCTCGTCGCCGCCCTCCTTGATGGCCGACTCGATCGCGAGGGTCTGGTAGTAGGTCGCGGCCTCGGTGCCCCAGAGGAACAGGTACTTGCCGGCCTTCTTCGCCTCGGCGCCGAGCGCCTTGGCCTCCTCCCACGTGGCCGGAGGGGTCCAGCCGTTCTTCTCGAAGAGGCTGCCCGAGTACCAGACCCCGTAGACCGTGAGCACGTAGTTGAGGGCCGCGAACTTGTCCCCGTAGGTGCCCGGCGCGAGGACGCCCTCGTACAGCGTGTCGCGGATGGTCGTTCCCTCGACGTTGGGCGCGTCGATGATGTCCGTGAGGTCCTCGAGCTGGTCGAGGATCGTGTTGAACCCGATCGACTGCGCGCCCGAGTTGTCCACGAGGTCGGGCGGGTTGCCGCCGACGAACCGCGGCTGCAGCTCCGTGGCGATCTGCGTCGAGGGCGAGACCTTCGCGGTCGAGCCGGCGTGCAGCCCGGCGAGCACCGTCCCGGCGAACTCGACGTAGTCGACGCCGTAGCCACCGTCGAAGATCACCGCGTCGATCGTGGTGTTCTCAGCCATGCCG
The DNA here is from genome assembly GCF_040632295.1 of Isoptericola sp. NPDC019482. Classification (NCBI taxonomy): domain Bacteria; kingdom Bacillati; phylum Actinomycetota; class Actinomycetes; order Micrococcales; family Promicromonosporaceae; genus Isoptericola; species Isoptericola sp. NPDC019482. The sequence continues at coordinate 41,825 of NZ_JBEYBQ010000010.1, read as the reverse complement.
AAAGGGTTCTTCGCGTCCATCTCGCCGCCCGGAGCGGCGCTGGTCGCCTCCTCGCCGCCTCCCCCGCCCGTGGCGCACGCCGCGAGGGGAAGGCCGAGCGGGACGGCGGCCGCCGTGAACATCACGGCGCGGAGCACCGACCGACGGGAGGGCTGGGGGGTGATGTTGCTCTGGTCAGTGGTGAAGTTGCTGGTCATCGTCGTTGATGCCCTTCGTGTCAGGGTGCGTCCGAAGGCGCCCCGTCAACCGTGCTGCTCTGCCCGCTCGGGCCCTGCGCCGACCTCCTCGTCTCGCGCCACGGTGAGCCGTTGCGGCGGGTTCCGCACCGCTCACGGAAATATCTCCCATCCACCACGGGGATGGAGTGGAAAATATTCATGCGAGGTCGCCACGTCAACAGCCGACACGACAGTGTGACCGGACTGGTATAGATCACCCGCTCGGGTGCGGGTGGCCCCTTACGCGGCGGGTGTGGCGAGGCGGACCGGCGCCGGCTCCACGAGCACGGAGAAGTTCACCGAACGGGCGATGAAGCACAGGGCGTGCGCACGGTGGTGGAGCGCCGCGACGGCCTCGTCCGTCGCGTCCGGGCCGGCGTCGACGGTGACGCGCGGACGCAGTGTCACGTCGGTGAACTGGCCCTCGCCGCGCGACTCCACCCGCATCGTGCCGGTCGTCTCGTCCACGTACTCGCGGACCACGAGACCGTGCTCGGCGGCGAGGTGCAGGAACCACAGCATGTGGCACTGCGCGAGGCTCGCGACGAACAGCTCCTCCGGGTTGTGCCGGGCGGGGTCCCCGCGGAACGCCGGGTCGGCGCTGCCGAGCAGCGGCGGCTTGCCGGCCACGACCACCGTGTGGTCCCGCGAGTACGACGTGTACGACGTCGTCCCCGGCCCGCCACCGGGGTCGGCGGCGTCGGGCCAGGCGACGGTCACGGCGTAGTTGTGGTGCGCACCCATGGCCACACGCTAGGGCGTCAGGCGGCGCTGCGCTTACCGGGACGCTTCGGCGTGTCCTTCCCCTTCGCCGCCGACTTCCCCGCGCCCTTCGCCGCACCCTTGGCCGAGCTCCGCGCGCGGGGCGCGGAGGACGCCGACGTCGCGGCGGCCGACCGCGCCCGGGCGGGCGGCGCCGCGGTCGGGACGGCCGGGTGCTCCTGGAGGATCGGGGCGAGGAACTGGCCCGTGTGGCTGGCCTCGACCCGCGCGACCTCCTCGGGTGTGCCCTCGGCCACGACCGTCCCGCCGCCGGAGCCGCCCTCCGGCCCCATGTCGACGATCCAGTCGGCGCTCTTGATGACGTCGAGGTTGTGCTCGATGACGAGCACGGTGTTGCCCTTCTCCACCAGCGACTGCAGCACGCCGAGCAGCTTGCGGATGTCCTCGAAGTGCAGGCCCGTGGTCGGCTCGTCCAGCACGTAGATGGTGCGGCCCGTGGAGCGCTTCTGCAGCTCGCTCGCGAGCTTGACCCGCTGCGCCTCACCGCCCGAGAGCGTCGGCGCCGGCTGCCCGAGGCGGACGTAGCCGAGGCCGACCTCGACGAGCGTGGTGAGGTAGCGCGAGATCGCCGGGAAGGCGGCGAAGAACTCCGCGGCCTCCTCGATCGGCATGTCCAGGACGTCCGCGACCGTCTTGCCCTTGAAGTGCACCTCGAGGGTCTCGCGGTTGTACCGCGCCCCGTGGCACACCTCGCACGGCACGTAGACGTCGGGCAGGAAGTTCATCTCGATCTTCAGCGTGCCGTCGCCGGCGCACGCCTCGCAGCGGCCGCCCTTGACGTTGAAGGAGAACCGCCCCGGGCCGTAACCCCGGACCTTCGCCTCCTCGGTCTCCGCGAAGATCTTGCGGATCCGGTCCCACACGCCCGTGTAGGTGGCCGGGTTGGACCGCGGCGTGCGCCCGATCGGCCCCTGGTCGACGTGCACCACCTTGTCGAGCTGGTCCACCCCGGTGACCCGGGTGTGCCGGCCCGCCACCTGGCGCGCACCGTTGAGCTCGTTGGCGAGCACGGTGTGCAGGATCGAGTTGACGAGCGTCGACTTGCCGGAGCCCGAGACACCGGTGACCGCGGTGAGCACCCCGAGCGGGAACGACACGTCGATCCCCCGCAGGTTGTTCTCCCGGGCGCCGACGACCGTGACCTTCCGGCCCGGGTCGGTCGCACGACGCTCCGCAGGGAGCGCGATGCTGCGCCGGCCCGAGAGGTAGGCGCCCGTCATCGAGCCCTCGGCCTCGAGGAGCCCGGCGTAGTCGCCCGAGTGCACGACGCGGCCGCCGTGCTCCCCCGCCCCGGGGCCGACGTCGACGATCCAGTCCGCAGCGCGGATGGTGTCCTCGTCGTGCTCCACGACGATCAGCGTGTTGCCGAGGTCCCGCAGGCGGGTCAGCGTCTCGATGAGGCGACGGTTGTCGCGCTGGTGCAGGCCGATCGACGGCTCGTCCAGCACGTACAGCACCCCGACCAGGCCGGAGCCGATCTGGGTCGCGAGCCGGATGCGCTGGGCCTCGCCGCCCGACAGGGTGCCCGCCGGGCGCTCGAGGGACAGGTAGTGCAGGCCGACGTCGACGAGGAAGCCGAGCCGGGCGTGGATCTCCTTGAGCACCTCGGCCGCGATGGCCCGCTCGCGCTCACCCAGCTCGAGCCCGTCGAGGAAGTGCTTGGCCTGGTCGATCGGCAGGCGGCACACGTCCCAGATCGACTTGCCGCCGACGGTGACCGCGAGGACCTCGGGCTTGAGCCGCGCCCCCGAGCACACGGGGCACGGGACCTCGCGCATGTAGGCCTCGTACTTCTCCTTCGACCAGTCGGACTCGGTCTCCCGGTGCCGCCGCTCGAGGAACGTCACCGCGCCCTCGAAGCCGGTGGAGTACTGCCGCTCGCGTCCCCACCGGTTCTTGTACCGCACGTGCACCTGGTGGTTGCGGCCGAACAGGATCGCGTCGCGGGCGCGCTGCGGCAGCGCGCGCCACGGCGCGTCCATGGAGAAGCTCATCTCCTCCGCCAGGGCGGTGAGCACGCGCTCGAAGTACTCGGACGACGTCTGCGCCCACGGCACGACGGCGCCGTCGCGGAGGCTCTTCTCCTCGTCCGGCACGACGAGGTCGGGGTCGACCTCGAGGCGGAAGCCGATGCCGGTGCACTCCGGGCAGGCGCCGTACGGCGCGTTGAAGGAGAAGGTGCGCGGCTCGATCTCGTCGAGCGCGAGCGGGTGGTCGTTGGGGCACGCCCGCTTCTCGGAGAACTTGCGCACCCGGTCGAGGTCGTCGATGTCGGCGTCGACGAGCTCGACCATGACCAGGCCGCCCGCGAGCCGCAGGGCGGTCTCGACCGAGTCGGTGAGGCGGCGCTGGACGCCGTCGCGCGAGACGAGACGGTCGACGACGACCTCGATGTCGTGCTTGAGCTTCTTCTCGAGGCTGGGCGGGCTCGTCAGCTGCACGACCTCGCCGTCGACCCGCGCCCGGGCGAAGCCCTGCGTCTGCAGCTCGGCGAACAGGTCGGCGTACTCACCCTTGCGCCCGCGCACGACGGGGGCGAGCACCTGGTAGCGCGTGCCCTCCGGCAGCTCGAGCAGCTTGTCGACGATCTGCTGCGGCGTCTGCGAGCGGACCGGCTCCCCGCACACGGGGCAGTGCTGCGTGCCCGCGCGCGCGAAGAGCAGGCGGAGGTAGTCGTAGACCTCGGTGATCGTGCCGACCGTCGACCGCGGGTTGCGGTTGGTCGACTTCTGGTCGATCGACACCGCGGGCGACAGACCCTCGATGAAGTCGACGTCGGGCTTGTCCATCTGGCCGAGGAACTGGCGTGCGTACGCGGAGAGCGACTCCACGTAGCGCCGCTGCCCCTCGGCGAAGATCGTGTCGAACGCCAGGGAGGACTTCCCCGAGCCGGACAACCCGGTGAAGACGATCAGCTCGTCGCGCGGGAGGTCGAGCTCGATGTTGCGCAGATTGTGCTCGCGGGCGCCGGAGATGACGAGGCGGTTGCTCACCCCGGCATCCTACGTCGGGGCGCCGACATTCGTACAGGCGTTCTATGCCCTTTCGAGGCCTTTTCGGCTGCCTGACCGGTCACACCCGGGATGCTGGACGTCTGCTGCCCGCGACCGCCCGGGGTGCTTGGATACGGCCATGTCCGTCTTCGCCGTCACGTACGTCTATGTCACTGACCCCGACCGCCTCGCGGAGGTCCGGCCCGAGCACCGGGAGTTCCTCCGGGGCCTGCACGAGGACGGCGCGCTGCGCGTGTCCGGCCCGCTGCCCGCGACGCCGGACGGCGAGCCCGGCGGTGCGCTCCTGCTGGTCGAGGCGGAGGACGCGACCGGCGCCCTCGAGCTGCTCGCGGCCGACCCGATGCGCCGCGAGGGGCTCGTCGCGCACCGCGCCGCGCGCGAGTTCGTGCCGGTGATCGGCGGCTTCGCCGCCTGACGCCGAGCCCTGACGATGCGCGCGGGCCCCGGACGGCGCGCCGTCCGGGGCCCGCGCGCTCGCGTCGTCAGCGGCCCGAGGCCTCCGGCCCGGAGGACGCGGTCGTGGAGCCGGGCTCCGCCGTCACGTCCTGTGCCACCGGCGCCTGCGTCGTCGACGACGCCGCACCCGCTGCGTCCGCCGCGCCCGCCGACGCCCCGTCCTTCGCGGCGACCGCGGCGGTCCGCCGCGTCTTCGCCAGGCTGGCGACGGTCGCGATCGCGATCGAGCCGAGGATCACGGCGAGGGACAGCCAGATCGGGATCTCGGGCGCCCAGGCGACGTGCTCGCCCCCGTTGATGAACGGGAGCGTGTTGGTGTGCAGCGCCTCGAGGATGAGCTTGACGCCGATGAACCCGAGGATGACCGCCAGGGCGATCGGCAGGTAGACCAGCCGCTCGAGCAGGCCGCCGAGCAGGAAGTAGAGCTGCCGCAGGCCCATGAGGGCGAAGATGTTCGCGGTGAAGACGATGAACGGGTCCTTGGTCAGCCCGAAGATCGCGGGGATGGAGTCGAGAGCGAACAGCAGGTCGGTCGAGCCGATCGCCACGAACACCACGAGCATCGGGGTGAACAGCTTCTTGCCGTCGACCACCGTGCGCACCTTCGCGCCGTCGTACTCCTGGCTCACCGGCAGCACGCGCCGCAGGAGCCGGATCGCGACGTTCTCCTTGAACTCCTCCTCGTCGTCGTCCCCGGCCACCAGCTTGATCGCCGTGTAGATGAGGAACGCACCGAAGAGGTAGAAGACCCAGACGAACTGCTCGAGGATCGCGGCGCCCGCGAGGATGAACGCCCCGCGCAGCACCAGCGCGATGATGATGCCGACCATCAGCACCATCTGCTGGTGCTTCTTCGGCACCGCGAACCGCGACATGATGATGACGAAGACGAAGAGGTTGTCCACGCTCAGGGAGTACTCCGTGAGCCAGCCGGCGTAGAACTCGCCGGCTGGGGCGGTGCCGCCGACCGCGAGCATGATCAGCCCGAACACCAGCGCCAGGGCGACGTAGAAGCCGACCCACAGGCCGCTCTCCTTCATGCTCGGCACGTGGGGGCGCCTGCCGACGATGGCGAGGTCGACGGCGAGCAGGAGGATCAGCGCCGCGAGCGACGCCCACTCGAACCAGACCGGCAGCTCGTGGATCATGCGTCTCCTTCGGAGGTGGATGTCGGCGCGGCGAGGGCACGGGCCCGACGGTCACGCCGGTCGCGCGCCAGGGAGGCGATCGTCGTGACGGCGAGCACCACCACGATGAAGCCGAGGGACAGCGTCGTCGAGATCTCGGGGATCGCCTCGACGTGGTGCCCGCCGTTGATGAACGGCAGCTCGTTGGTGTGCAGGGCGTGGATCACCAGCTTGACACCGATGAAGCCGAGGATCGCCGCGAGGCCGTAGTTGAGGTAGACGAGGCGGTCCAGGAGACCGTCCACGAGGAAGTAGAGCTGCCGCAGGCCGAGCAGGGAGAACGCGTTGGCCGCGAAGACGAGGTACGTCTCCTGCGTGAGACCGAAGATGGCAGGGATGGAGTCGACGGCGAACAGCAGGTCGGCGCTGCCGATCGCGACCATGACGATGAGCATCGGCGTGATGTACCGCTTGCCGTCGATCTTCGCGGTCATCTTGTCGCCGACGTACGTGTCCGTCGTCGGGAAGAGGCGCCGGGTCAGCCGCAGGACGCCGTTCTCGTTCCACTCCTCGTCGTGCCCCGTGCCCGAGCGGGCCTGGGCGATCGCGGTCCAGATGAGGAACGCGCCGAAGATGTAGAAGACCCAGGCGAAGTTCGCGATGATCGCGGCGCCGGCGATGATGAACACCGTGCGCAGCACCAGCGCGATCGTGATGCCGATGAGGAGCACGCGCTGCTGGTACTCGCGGGGCACCCGGAAGCTCGTCATGATCAGGACGAAGACGAACAGGTTGTCGACGCTGAGCGACTTCTCCGTGATGTACCCGGCGAAGTACTCGCCTCCGTACGTCCCGCCCCACACGACCCAGACGATCACGCCGAACACGACCGCGACCGCGACGTAGGCCAGGGACCACGTGGCCGACTCGCGCAGCGTGGGGGCGTGCGGGGTGCGCACGTGGCCGACGTAGTCGACCGCGAGCATCGCGAGGATCACGCCGACGGTGACGATCCAGACCCAGACGGGCACATCCATGGAAACTCCTCCGGTACGTAGCACTGAGCACCGGAGGTCTTCCCCACCCGGAGCGGCTGCGAGCCTGGCGTCCGGGCCGACGAGGCCGGTCCGGCATCTGTGCCGGACGTGATGACGACCTCACCGTGGGCGGGGTACTCCCCTCCAACCCGCACACCTTACATGAGACCCCGGACCCGCCATCCGCGCATGTCACGACGGGATCCCCGGCCCGCTCAGGCCGTCGCGGCCTGCATCTGCCGCAGCTCCTTCTTCAGCCCGCCGATCTCGTCGCGGAGGCGTGCCGCGACCTCGAACTGCAGCTCCGCGGCGGCGGCGTGCATCTGGTCGCTGAGCTCCTGGATGAGCTCCGCGAGCTCGCCCGCGGCGGCCCCGGCGAGCCGGTTGCCGGTGGTGGCGCCCTCCTTGGGCGAGCCCGGCACGGGCGCGCGGCCCTTGCCCTGCGCGGACGCGGGAGCCTTGCGGTACCCGCCGGAGAGCAGCTCCTGCGTGTCGATGTCCTCGCGGGCGAGCATGTCCGTGACGTCCGCGATCTTCTTGCGCAGCGGCTGCGGGTCGATCCCGTGCTCGGTGTTGTACGCCACCTGCTTCGCGCGCCGGCGGTCCGTCTCGTCGAGGGCGTACCGCATGGCCGGCGTGATCTTGTCCGCGTACATGTGCACCTGGCCGGTGACGTTGCGCGCCGCGCGGCCGATCGTCTGGATGAGCGAGCGCTCCGAGCGCAGGAAGCCCTCCTTGTCGGCGTCGAGGATCGCCACCAGGGAGACCTCGGGCAGGTCCAGGCCCTCGCGCAGCAGGTTGATGCCGACCAGCACGTCGTACTCCCCCAGCCGCAGCTCGCGCAGCAGCTCGACACGACGCAGCGTGTCGACCTCCGAGTGCAGGTAGCGCACCCGCACGTCCTTCTCGAGGAAGTAGTCCGTGAGGTCCTCGGCCATCTTCTTGGTGAGGGTCGTGACGAGCACGCGCTCGTCCTTGTCGACGCGCTCGCGGATCTCGTGCAGCAGGTCGTCGATCTGGCCCGTGGTCGGCTTGACGACCACCTGCGGGTCCACCAGGCCGGTGGGCCGGATGACCTGCTCCACGACGCCGTCGGACATGGAGAGCTCGTAGTCGCCCGGGGTCGCGGACAGGTAGACCGTCTGCCCGATCCGCTCGACGAACTCCTCCCAGCGCAGCGGCCGGTTGTCCATCGCGCTCGGCAGGCGGAAACCATGCTCCACGAGCGACCGCTTGCGGGACATGTCCCCCTCGAACATCGCGCCGATCTGGGGCACGGTCTGGTGCGACTCGTCGATGACGAGCAGGAAGTCCTCGGGGAAGTAGTCGAGCAGGGTGTTCGGCGGCGATCCCTGCTCACGGCCGTCGATGTGCCGCGAGTAGTTCTCGATGCCGCTGCACGTGCCGATCTGGCGCATCATCTCGATGTCGTACGTGGTGCGCATGCGCAGCCGCTGAGCCTCGAGCAGCTTGTTCTGCCGCTCGAGCTCCGCCAGCCGGTCCGCGAGCTCGGCCTCGATGCCGCCGATCGCCCGCTCCATCCGCTCCGGGCCCGCGACGTAGTGCGTGGCCGGGAAGAGGTAGACGCTCTGCTCGTTGCGCAGGACCTCGCCCGTGAGCGGGTGCAGCGTCTGGATCGACTCGATCTCGTCGCCGAACATCTCGATGCGGACGGCGAGCTCCTCGTACACGGGGATGATCTCCACCGTGTCGCCGCGCACGCGGAACGTGCCGCGCGTGAACGCCGTGTCGTTGCGGGTGTACTGCATCTGCACGAAGCGGCGCAGCATCTCGTCCCGGTCGACGACGTCGCCCACGTCGAGCCGCACCATGCGGTCCACGTACTCCTGCGGGGTGCCCAGGCCGTAGATGCACGACACCGACGCCACGACCACGACGTCGCGCCGGGTCAGCAGCGACGACGTCGCCGAGTGCCGCAGCCGCTCCACCTCGTCGTTGATCGACGAGTCCTTCTCGATGTAGGTGTCCGTCTGCGCGATGTACGCCTCGGGCTGGTAGTAGTCGTAGTACGAGACGAAGTACTCGACGGCGTTGTTCGGCAGCAGCTCGCGGAACTCGGTGGCCAGCTGCGCGGCGAGCGTCTTGTTGGGCGCCATGACGAGCGTGGGCCGCTGCAGCTTCTCGATGAGCCACGCGGTCGTCGCGCTCTTGCCGGTGCCGGTCGCGCCGAGCAGGACGACGTCCTTCTCCCCCGCCTGCACGCGCGATGTGAGGTCCGCGATGGCGGTGGGCTGATCTCCCGAGGGCTGGTACTCGGACACCACCTCGAAGGGGGCCACCGCACGCTGCAGGTCGGTCACGGGTCGCATGCCACCACGGTACGGCGCGCCTCCGACACCTCACCGTTCCACCGGGTCCAGAACGGACAGGGGGTAAATCGCCGACACGCCTGTCGTCGGGGTAGGGTCGGCGGGCGCCGTCGTCGCCACGGCCTCCGGCCGGTCGCGCTCGGCGGGACCGCTCAGGTCCGGGAGGCCTCGCCCTCGGACTCCTGCTCGACCTCGCTGCGGAGCCGCTCCCACAGGGCGTCGACCTGCTCGCGCAGCCCGTCCTCCGTGCCCGTGCCGTCCAGGACGACGTCAGCGACGGCGGTCCGTTCCTCGTCCGTCGCCTGCGCGCCGACGCGCGCCCGCGCGGCCGCGTCGTCGAGGCCGCGCCCGCCCACGAGCCGCGCGATCCGCTGCTCCGCGGGGGCGTGCACGACCACCAGCAGGTGGAAGTGGTCGGCCTGCCCCGTCTCGACGAGCAGCGGGATGTCGTGGACCACCACGGCACGGTCGTCCGCGGCCCCGGCGAGCGCCTCGCGCTCCGCCGCGATGCGCCGGATCTCCGGGTGCAGGATCGACTCCAGCCGCTCGCGCGCGGCGGCGTCGTCGAAGACGAGCCGCCCGAGCGCGGGCCGGTCGAGGCTGCCGTCCGCCGCGAGGACGCCGTCGCCGAAGGCCGCGACGACCTCGTCGAGCCCCACGGTGCCGGGCGCCACCACCTCGCGGGCGAGGAGGTCGTGGTCGACCACGACGGCGCCCAGCTCGGCGAGGCGACGCGCGACGACGGACTTGCCTGCGGCGATGCCGCCCGTGAGGCCGATGCGAAGCATGGGGACCATCCTGCCCCGGGCGTAGGCTTCCCGCCATGAGCGCCCAGCGGCACCGGGCCGGGGCGGGCCGGGAGGTGCCATGGCGGGCGGACCCATGATGCGGTCGTACCTGAACGACGCGACCGTGAAGGACCGGCGGCTCGCGGGACCGACGCTTCGACGCATCCTCGGCTTCGCCCGCCCGTACCGGGCGCAGCTCGCGGCGTTCGTCGGCCTGCTGGTGCTCAGCGCCGCCGCCGGCGCCGTCACGCCCTTGCTCTTCCAGCGGCTCATCGACGACGGCATCACGGCCGGCGACCGCGGACTCGTGCTGGCTCTCGCCACCGCCGCGGCCGGCATCACCCTCTTCAGCGCGGTCCTCGCGGTGGCCGAGCGCTGGCTGTCGTCGCGCGTGGGCGAGGGTCTCATCCTCGACCTGCGCACCGCCGTCTTCGACCACGTCCAGCGGATGCCCCTCGCCTTCTTCGCGCGGGCGCGCACCGGCGCGCTCGTGCAGCGGCTCAACGGCGACGTGCTCGGTGCGCAGCAGGCGTTCACCTCGACGCTGCAGACGGTCGTCTCCAACGGGCTGACGATCGCGTTCACCCTCGCCGCGATGCTCGCGATGTCGTGGCAGCTCACCCTCGTGTCCCTGGTGCTGGTCCCGCTGTTCGTGCTTCCCGCCCGGTGGTTCGGCCGCCGCCTCGCCGGCCTGGCGCGCACGGGGTACGACCTCAACGCGGACGCCGGCCAGATGATGAACGAGCGGTTCAACGTGGCCGGTGCGCACCTGGTCAAGGTGTTCGGCGACCCGGATGCGGAGAGCGCGCGGTACGCGGCCCAGGTCCGCCGCCTTCGCGACCTCGGCGTCCGCACGGCGCTGCTCGGCACGTGGTTCCGCGTCGGCCTGACGACCCTCGCGTCCCTCGCGATCGCCGTCGTCTACGGCCTGGGCGGGCTGCAGGCGATCGCGGGCGAGCTCACGGTCGGCACCGTCGTCGCGCTCACCGCCTACCTCAGCCGTCTCTACGGGCCGCTCTCGGCGATGTCGAACGTCCAGGTCGACGTCATGACGGCCCTGGTCAGCTTCGAACGGGTGCTCGAGGTGCTCGACCTCGAGCCGGCGCTCGCCGAGAAGCCCGGCGCCGCCGACCTGCGCGCTGCGGTGGCCGCCCGGGGCGCCTCCGTCGAGCTCGACCACGTGACCTTCCGGTACCCGCGGGCGGACGAGGTCTCGCTCGCGTCCCTCGAGTCGGTCGCGACCCTGCGCTCCGACCCTACGGGGGACACGCTGCGCGACGTGTCGTTCTCCGTGCCGGCAGGTGCGATGGTCGCCCTCGTCGGGCCCTCCGGGGCGGGCAAGACCACCGTCTCCCAGCTCGTCTCGCGCCTGTACGACCCGACGTCCGGTGCCGTCCGCATCGCCGGCGAGAATCTCCGGGACGTCACCGCCGCGTCCCTGCGGGGCACCGTCGGCGTCGTCGCCCAGGAGGCGCACCTCTTCCACGACACGGTGGCGGCGAACCTCCGTTTCGCGCGCCCCGACGCGTCCGACGACGACCTCGAGACGGCGCTGCGCCAGGCCCGCATCTGGGACCTGGTGGCCCGGCTCCCCGAGGGCGTCGAGACCGTCGTGGGCGACCGCGGCTACCGCCTCTCCGGCGGGGAGCGCCAGCGGCTCGCCATCGCACGCCTGCTCCTCAAGGCACCCGACGTCGTCGTGCTCGACGAGGCGACCGCCCACCTGGACTCCGATTCGGAGGCCGCCGTCCAGGCGGCGCTCGACCAGGCGCTGGCGGGCCGCACGTCCCTCGTCATCGCGCACCGGCTGTCGACGGTCCGCGCCGCCGACGCGATCGTCGTCCTGGCCGAGGGCCGCGTGGTGGAGACCGGCACGCACGCCGAGCTGCTCGCCGCGGGCGGCCTGTACGCCGAGCTCTACGCGACGCAGTTCGCGGACGCCGGCACGACGGCGGCCGAGTAGCGGCTCGGGCCCGGTCCGAGCCGCACGCCGAGGGGCGGGCGCGGCCACCGGGCGGCGTCCCGCCCTGTCTCCTCGCGCGCGCTCTCCCCGCACGCACGACGGCGGCCCGCCACCCCGAGGGGTGACGGGCCGCCGTGGGCTACCGGTGGGTCGCGGACGACCCGTCGGTGTCAGTCGCCGATCAGTTGCCCGTGAGCTTCTCGCGGAGCGCGGCGAGCGCCTCGTCCGAGGCGAGCGTGCCCGCGGCCTCCTGCGCCGGCGGGGCCGACGAGTAGGAGGAGGAGGACGAGCTGCTGGAGCCGCCACCGGGGACCGCGTCGTTCACGGCCGCGTCGGCGTCCGCCGCGATGGCCGCACGGACCTGCTCGCGGTGCGACTCCCAGCGGGCGTGCGCCTTGGCGTACTCCGCCTCCCAGGCCTCACGCTGCGTCTCGAAGCCCTCGAGCCACTCGTTGGTCTCCGGGTCGAAGCCCTCGGGGTACTTGTACTCGCCGTTCTCGTCGTACTCGGCAGCCATGCCGTAGAGCGCGGGGTCGAAGTCCTCGGACTCCGGGTCCATGCCCTCGTTGGCCTGCTTGAGCGACAGCGAGATGCGGCGACGCTCGAGGTCGATGTCGATGACCTTGACGAACACCTCGGCACCGACGCTGACGACCTGCTCGGGCAGCTCGACGTGGCGGACGGCCAGCTCGGAGATGTGCACCAGGCCCTCGATGCCGTCCTCGACGCGGACGAACGCACCGAACGGCACGAGCTTCGTGACCTTGCCGGGCACGACCTGGCCGATGGCGTGCGTGCGGGCGAAGGTCTGCCACGGGTCCTCCTGCGTCGCCTTCAGCGACAGGGAGACGCGCTCGCGGTCGTGGTCGACGTCGAGCACCTCGACGGTGACCTCCTGGCCCACCTCGACGACCTCGGACGGGTGGTCGATGTGCTTCCAGGACAGCTCCGAGACGTGCACCAGACCGTCGACGCCGCCGAGGTCCACGAACGCACCGAAGTTGACGATCGAGGAGACGACACCGGGGCGCACCTGGCCCTTCTGCAGCGTCTGCAGGAAGGTGGAGCGGACCTCGGACTGCGTCTGCTCGAGCCAGGCACGGCGCGACAGGACCACGTTGTTGCGGTTCTTGTCGAGCTCGATGATCTTGGCCTCGATCTCCTTGCCGACGTACGGCGCGAGGTCGCGGACGCGACGCATCTCCACGAGGGAGGCGGGGAGGAAGCCACGAAGACCGATGTCGAGGATGAGGCCGCCCTTGACGACCTCGATGACGGTGCCGGTGACGACGCCGTCCTCCTCCTTGATCTTCTCGATCGTGCCCCAGGCGCGCTCGTACTGGGCGCGCTTCTTCGACAGGATCAGGCGACCCTCCTTGTCCTCCTTCTGGAGGACGAGAGCCTCGACGGCGTCGCCCACGGCGACGACCTCGCCCGGGTCCACGTCGTGCTTGATGGAGAGCTCCCGGGACGGGATGACACCCTCCGTCTTGTAACCGATGTCGAGGAGGACCTCGTCGCGGTCGACCTTGACGATCGTGCCTTCCACGATGTCACCATCGTTGAAGTACTTGATGGTGGCGTCGACGGCGGCAAGGAAGTCCTCTTCGGTGCCGATGTCGTTGACGGCAACCTGCGGGGCGGACTTCGTGGTGGAGATGGTCATTGAGTAGATGCTCCGATGCGGACAGGACGTAGTGCGGACAGGGTCTGTGGCGCGAGCACCCGGGCATCGACGCGGGGACCGGTCCGCACGACGGCGGTCCGAACCCCGAGACGTCCTCAGGCGCACTGCACCGCCGACAATCTTATCGATGGTCCGGCGAGGGGTCAACGCGGCCCCGTGCCACGATGACCGGGTGAGCGAACATCCTCCCGCGCCCCGTCCCGTCACGCACGCGGGGTACGGCGACGTCCCCGACGACGCCGGCAACGCCGCCGCGCGCGGGTGGTGGGACGAGAACGCCGACGAGTACCTCGCCGAGCACGGGCAGTTCCTCGGCGACGCCGGCTTCCGGTGGGGCCCCGAGGGGCTGACCGAGGCGGAGGCCGGCCTGCTCGGCGACGTCGACGGCGCGCGGGTCGTCGAGCTCGGCGCCGGGGCGGCGCACTGCTCGCGCTGGCTGGCCGGACGCGGCGCCGCGGTCGTCGCCACCGACGTCTCGGCGCGCATGCTCGCCGGAGCCGCCAGGCTCAACGCCGCCACCGGCACGCAGGTGCCGCTGGTGCAGGCCGATGCCCGGTCGCTCCCGTTCGCGGCGGGGTCCGTGGACGTCCTGTTCACCTCCTACGGGGCGATCCCGTTCGTGGCCGACGCGGAGCGCGTGCACGCCGAGGCGGCCCGCGTGCTGCGGCCCGGCGGCCGGTGGGTGTTCTCGGTGACGCACCCGGTCCGTTGGGCCTTCCCCGACGACCCGACGTCCCACGGCCTCACCGTGCACCGCTCGTACTTCGACCGCCGCCCCTACGTCGAGACCGACGACCTCGGGGAGGTGCGCTACGCCGAGTACCACCGCACGATCGGCGACCACGTGCGCGACGTCGCCGCCGCCGGGCTGCGCCTGCGCGACGTCGTCGAGCCCGAGTGGCCCGACTGGAACACCGCCACGTGGGGCGGGTGGAGCCCCGAGCGCGGCGCCGTCCTGCCGGGCACCGCGATCTTCGTCACGACGAAGGACTGACCACCCGCGGGCGCCCCTCCCGACGGGCCGACCGACGGATCAGGCGGCCTCCCCACGTCCCCGTACGAACTCGGTGAACGCCGTCAGGAACGCGGTCGGCGCCGCGTCGTGGACCATGTGCCCGACCGGGATCTCGACGAGCCTCGCGTCAGGGAGGGCAGCAGCCAGGTCGGCGAGGTCGTGCTGGTCGACGGTGCTCGCCTGCCCGCCCGCGACGATCAAGGTCGGCACCGAGATCGTCAGGGCCGCCGCCCACCACGCGGGGTCGGGCGCGCTGCGCTCGGCCCGCAACGCGTTCGCCAGGGGCCAGTCGAAGGGCAGCGGGTGGTCTGGACGGTCGAACGGCGCGAGCGGCGCGCCACCCGGCCGGGGCGGCGTCGCGTCCTCCAGCACGAGCCGCGTCACGCGCTCGGGGACCGCCGCCGCGAGGAGAGCCGCCGTCGCGGCCCCCATCGAGTGCCCGACCACCGTGGCGGCGGCGACCCCCAGCACGTCGCACACCTCCAGGACGTCCCGCCAGAGCGCCACGTAGGAGTACTCCCCCCGCCACTCGCTGTCGCCGTGACCGCGCGCGTCGAGCGCCAGCACCCGGAACCCGAGGGCCGCGAGATCGTCCAGCAGGGGTGACCATGACGCCGAGCTCTCCCCCGCGGCATGCAGCAGCACCAGGGGCGGCGCGGCCGGGTCGCCCGCCTCCCGGTAGGCGAACGTCCGATCGCCGGCGACGAGGTGACGCACGGCGTCCGCCGCCCGGTCCTCGCCGGCCACGGCCGACGGCCCGACGCCGTCGGACGCCTGGCCCGCACCGTCGAGGACACGGTGCGGGACCCAGCCTGCACGTCCGTCGACGGCGACGCACCAGCTCCAGCGCGACGGCCGGTCGTCGGCGAGGACGTCGACCCAGGCGCCCGCGGCGACCTCCAGCTCTCGGGTGTCGTACTCCTCGACCACCGTGGCGACAGGTCGGGCGTCGTCGAGGAACCGCGCCGGCACCCATCCCGTGCCGTGCTCCGCGGTGACGAACACGAAGGCCGGCCACGTGACGTCCCGCTCACCGACCCGGACCCGGTCGCCGCGGACGACCTGCAGCGGAGGCCGCTCCGGCACGGCGTGGGATGCGGTCACCCTGGCCGGTCCGAGCCGCATCCCCCCGCCTCCCGTCGCCACTCAGTGCCCGGCGTCGTGCCAGGTCGCCCCGGCGCCGACGGAGACGTCCAGCGGCACGTCCAGCTCCACGGCCGATCCCATCTGGGAGCGCAGCACGTCCTCCGCCGCCTCGCGCTCGCCCGGCGCCACCTCGACGACGAGCTCGTCGTGCACCTGCAGCAGGAGCCGCGACGCGAGGCCGCGCTCGTCCAGCTCGCGCTGCACTCCGAGCATCGCGACCTTGATGATGTCGGCGGCGCTGCCCTGGATCGGCGCGTTGAGCGCCATGCGCTCGGCCATCTGCCGGCGCTGCCGGTTGTCGCTCGTGAGGTCGGGCAGGTAGCGGCGGCGACCCAGGATCGTCGCGGTGTACCCCGTCGCGCGCGCCTCCTCGACCACCCCCGTGAGGTAGTCGCGCACCCCGCCGAACCGGGTGAAGTAGTCGTCCATCAGCGACTGCGCCTCCCCCGTCGGGATGGTGAGCTGCTGCGACAGCCCGAACGCGCTCAGCCCGTACGCGAGGCCGTAGCTCATCGCCTTGATCTTCGAACGCATCTCCGGCGTGACGTCGTCGGGTGCCACCTCGAACACCCGGGAGCCCACGTAGCGGTGCAGGTCCTCGCCGGAACGGAAGGCCTCGATCAGCCCCTCGTCGCCGGACAGGTGCGCCATGATCCGCATCTCGATCTGGCTGTAGTCGGCCGTCAGCAGCGTCTCGTAGCCCTCGCCGACCCGGAACGCGCGGCGGATGCGCCGCCCCTCCTCGGTGCGGATCGGGATGTTCTGCAGGTTCGGGTCCGTGGAGCTCAGCCGGCCCGTCGCCGCGATCGTCTGCTGGAAGGTCGTGTGGATCCGCCCGTCGGGCGCCACGGACTTGAGCAGGCCCTCGACCGTGGACCGCAGCCGGGTCGCGTCGCGGTGCGCCAGCAGGTGCTCCAGGAACGGGTGCTCCGTCTTGACGTACAGGTCCTGCAGGGACGCGGCGTCGGTGGTGTAGCCCGTCTTGATCTTCTTGGTCTTGGGCATGCCCAGCTGGTCGAACAGCACCTCCTGCAGCTGCTTCGGGCTGCCGAGGTTCACCTGCCGGCCGATCACGTCGTACGCCTCGGCCGCGGCGTCGGCCACCATCGACGCGAACTGCTTCTCGAGCTCCGTGAGGTACTCGACGTCCGCCGCGATGCCCGTGCCCTCCATCCGGCCCAGCACGGCCGTGAGCGGCAGCTCCAGGTCCGTCAGCAGCCCCGCGGCGCCCCGGTCCTCGAGCTGCCCGGACAGCGCCTGCGCCAGGTCGACCACGGCCGCCGCGCGCACGGCCGCCTGTCGCGCCCGCGGGTCCTCGTCGCCGCCGTCGAGCGCGAGGTCGAGGGCGCCCTGCCCGGCGGCGTCGGGCGCCTCCCCCGCGGACAGCTCCCGCCCGAGCAGGCGCACCGTGAGGTCGGCGAGGTCGTAACCGCGCTGGTCGGGGTAGCAGAGGTAGGCCGCGAGCTCGGTGTCGAAGGAGACGCCCTGCAGGTCGAGCCCGCGCCCCGCGAGCTCGTGCCAGGCGGCCTTGGCACCGTGCACGACCTTCGGCGCCGCCGGGTCGGCGAGCCAGGTGGCGAGCGCCCGCTCGTCCTCGGGCGTGACGTCCGCCAGGTCCACGACCGCCGCGGCGGTCTCCGCGTCGTGGTCGTCGGCGAGCGCGACGTCCCAGGCGTCCCCCGCCCCGGGCGTCGCCGTCCCCGTGACCTCGAGCCCGAGGGGACGGCCGGAGCGCGCGGACAGCCAGGCGCCGAGCCCGCCCGGCTCGAGCGTCGCGAGCGCGACCTGCACGCCCTCCGTCTCGACCGCCACGGCCGGCTCCGCGGACGGGTCCGCCGCGAGCAGACGGTCGCGCAGCGCGCCGAACTGCAGCGTGTCGGACACCCGGTGCACCGCCTCGCGGTCGAACCCGGCGAGCCCCAGCTGGTCGACCGACAGAGGAAGCTCGACGTCCACCAGCAGCCGGTTGAGCTCACGGTTGAGGCGCACCTGCTCGACCGCCTCCCGCAGGTTCCCCGCGGCCTTGCCCTTCAGCTCGTCGACGTGCTCGAGCAGCGGCTCGAGGCCGCCGTAGGTCGTGACCCACTTGGCCGCCGTCTTGGGGCCGACGCCGGGCACGCCGGGCAGGTTGTCGCTCGACTCGCCCACGAGGGCGGCGAGGTCGGGGTACTGCTGCGGCGGCACGCCGTACTTCTCGGCCACGGCCTCCGGCGTCATGCGTGCCAGGTCCGACACGCCCCGCTTCGGGTAGAGCACGGTGACGTCCTCGGTGACGAGCTGCAACGAGTCCCGGTCGCCGGAGCAGACCAGGACGTCGAAGCCCGCCTCGCGCCCCTCGCGGGCGAGCGTCGCCAGGATGTCGTCCGCCTCGATCCCCTCGCGCTGCAGCGCGGGGATGCGCAGCGCCTCGAGGACCTCCTTGATGAGCGGCACCTGCCCGCGGAACACCTCGGGGGTCGCGTCCCGGTTGCCCTTGTACTCGGGGAACCGCTCGGTGCGGAACGTCACGCGGCCGGCGTCGAAGGCGACGGCGGCGTGCGTGGGCTGCTCGTCGCGCAGCAGGTTCGTCAGCATCGACGTGAAGCCGTAGACGGCGTTCGTCACCTGGCCGCTGGAGGTCACCAGCGTGTCCGGCAGCGCGAAGAACGCTCGGTACGCCATGGAGTGGCCGTCGATCAGCAGGAGGCGTGGGCGGGTCCCGGTTCGCGCGGAGGTCGTCACGGGTGCCAACCTATCGCCCATGTCTGACACCACCGCCGACGCGCCCCGGTTCCCCCGCACCCTCGAGGAGTGGACGGCCGCCGCGCAGGGCACGCTCATCGAGCGCCTCGGGATCCGGCTCACGGAGGTGGCCGCCGAGCGCACCACCGGCAGCATGCCGGTGGCCGGCAACACCCAACCGGCGGGCCTGCTGCACGGCGGCGCGACGGCGACGCTCGCGGAGACCCTCGCCTCCGTCGCCGCCCAGCAGCACGCAGGGCCGGGTCGCGGCGCGGTCGGGCTGGAGCTCAACGCGACCCACCACCGGGGAGTGCGGTCCGGGACGGTGCACGGGGCGGCCACCGCGCTGCACCTGGGGCGGTCGACGGCCGCCTACGAGATCGTCGTCACGGACGACGACGGCCGGCGGGTCTGCACCGCGCGGCTCACCTGCATGATCCTCGACGCCCGCTGACGTCGGGACGGCACGCTCAGGACGGGACGGACTCGCTCGCCGCGTCGCGCCGCGGCACGACACCCAGCGAGGTCACGTCGTCGCCACCGTCGACGGCCTCGTCGGGCCCGGCCGTCCGCCCGGCGGCCGCGCGGAGCGCCGCGTCGCGCTCCGCCTGGAACGCGCGCAGGTCGACCGGGCCGGTGGGCAGGCCCGCGGCGCGGGCCCGGCGACGTCGCGCGACGAGGTCCTCGATAGCCGCGCGGGTCGCCTCCCGGCGCCCCACGCGGACAGCCGTCCGCGTCGCGCGGGGGTTCTCCTGGACGAGCCTGCGCTGCAGCGTCGCCGTGGCCACCACGCGGTGCCCCGACGTGGGTGCGAACCCCAGGCGGGCGAGGAAGCGGTGCATCCCGCGGGCACCCGGGGCCGGCGCGCAGTAGACGTTCTCCGCGCCCCGCTCCCCCGCGACCGCGGCTGCCGCCGCGAGGAGCGCGTGACCGACGCCACGGCGACGGGCGGACGGGCTCACGAAGACGGCGTCGACGTACAGGCTCGTGGTCGTGGCGAACAGCAGGGGGTCGATGACGCGCAGGACGGCGAAGCCGCAGATCTCGCCCTCGTGGCTCGCGACGAGGACCTGCCCGCCCGCGCCCAGCAGCACGCTCAGGTGCTCCAGCAGGCGCGAGGCGTCCGCAGGGGTCCCCTGCGCGCCCGACGGCGACTCCTCGACCGCACGCTCGGCCAGGCGCGCGACGTCGACCATGTCGTCCTGCTCGACCGGCCGGACCTCCACCGCTGCACGCATCGGCACCTCCTCGACGAATGACCGTTCCCGGCCCGGGCACGGTGGGAGCCTTCCCACCGGTTCTCCACGGCCTGCCCGGGCGACCCCGGGTCACGATCGTTGAAGCATGAATATCACAGATTGGTCACGACACCCAGGCGACGATAGCGAGCCCGAGGCCCCCGCACAACGGGCGGTGGCCCGGTCGCAGGACTGCTCCTGCGACCGGGCCACCGTGGTGCGGATCAGGCTCCGCCGACCTGCTCGATGACGGCGTCCGCGACCTCGCGCATCGTGAGGCGGCGATCCATCGACGTCTTCTGGATCCAGCGGAAGGACTCCGGCTCGCTCAGACCCATCTTGGTCATCAGCAGGCCCTTCGCGCGGTCCACGCGCTTGCGGGTCTCGAACCGCTCGGTGAGGTCGGCGACCTCCGCCTCGAGCGCCCCGATCTGCTGGTAGCGGGAGATCGCGATCTCCACCGCCGGCAGCAGGTCCGCAGGGGTGAAGGGCTTGACGACGTACGCCATCGCGCCGGCGTCGCGCGCCCGCTCGACCAGCTCCGTCTGGGAGAAGGCCGTGAGCAGGACGACCGGCGCGGCGTGCGCCTTGCCGATGCGCTCCGCCGCCGAGATGCCGTCCAGCTCGGGCATCTTGACGTCCATCACGACGACGTCGGGCTTGAGCTCGGTGGCGAGCCGCACCGCGGTCTCACCGTCACCCGCCTCGCCGACGACGTCGAACCCCGCCTCGCGGAGCGTCTCGACGACGTCCATCCGGATGAGGGCCTCGTCCTCGACGACGACCGCGCGACGCGCGGGCCGCTCCGGCGTCTTCGGGGCCTCGGGCTCCTGGTCGATCAGGGGCGGCAGGTCGAGCGGCACCGTCGCCTCGGGCTTCGCGTCGTGGGGCTTCTCGTCGGTCACCCGTCTATCCTAGTGGCCGCGAGGGTGCGCCGCGTCCCGTGCCGGGTGTGACGAGTGCGACGGCCAGCGCGACGGCCCGGCCCGACCAGCGGCCGGACGGTTCGGCCCCTGCCCTGTGCGCGTGGTTGGATGGGCCGCGCGCCCCGGTAGCCCAACCGGCAGAGGCAATCGGCTCAAACCCGATCCAGTGTGGGTTCGAATCCCACCCGGGGCACCTCGCGACCGCACGACGACGGCCCGCACCCACCGGCATGATCACCGGGGGTGCGGGCCGTCGTCGTCGGCGGGCGCCGGGGACGTCAGACGTCCGAGTGGCTGCCCACCTGGTGCACGAGGATCGAGTTCGTCGTGCCCGGCACGCCCACGGGGGCGCCGGAGACGATCACGACGCGGTCGCCGGGCTCGGCGAGGCCGTTCGCACGGAGCGTGGAGTCGACCTGGCCGACCATCGCGTCGACGCTCTCGACCTTCGGCACCTGGTACGTCGTGGTGCCCCAGGTGAGCGCGAGGACGTTGCGCACGCTCTCCTCCGGCGTGAACGCGAGCAGCGGGATGCCCGAGCGCAGGCGCGACATACGCTTGGCCGAGTCGCCCGACTGGGTGAACGTGACGAGGTACTTCACGCCGAGCGAGTCGCCGATCTCGGCGGCCGCGCGGGTGATCACCCCGCCGCGCGTGTGCGGCGAGGAGCCCAGCGGCGCGATGCGCTCGCGCCCCATCTCCTCGGTGGCCTCGATGATCCGGGCCATCGTCTGGACCGTGATGATCGGGTAGTCGCCCACGCTGGTCTCGCCCGAGAGCATGACCGCGTCGGCGCCGTCGAGCACCGCGTTGGCGCAGTCCGAGGCCTCGGCACGCGTCGGGGTCGGGCTGGTGGTCATCGACTCCAGCACCTGCGTCGCGACGATGACGGGCTTCGCGTTGCGGCGGGCCAGCTCCACGATGCGCTTCTGCACCAGCGGCACCTGCTCCAGCGGCATCTCCACGGCGAGGTCGCCGCGGGCCACCATGAAGCCGTCGAAGGCCGCGACGACCTCCTCCAGGTTCTCCACGGCCTGCGGCTTCTCGATCTTGGCGACGACGGGGACCGTGCGGCCCTCCTCCGCCATGATCGCCGCGACGTCGTCGTAGTCCTTGGCGGACCGCACGAACGACAGCGCGATGATGTCCGCGCCCATGCGCAGCGCCCAGCGCAGGTCGTCGGTGTCCTTCTCCGACAGCGCCGGCACGGAGACCGCGACGCCGGGGAGGTTGATGCCCTTGTTGTTCGAGACCGGGCCGGCGACCTCGACGGTCGTCACGACGCGCGGGCCCTCGACGGCGGTGACGCGCACGCGCACCTTGCCGTCGTCGATGAGGAGCGGGTCGCCCACGCGGGCGTCCTGCGCCAGGCCCTTGTGGGTCGTCGAGACGAGCTCCTTGGTGCCCTCGACGTCCTCCGTGGTGATGGTGAAGGTGTCGCCCTCGTTCAGGAAGTGCTTCTGGTCGCCCGCGAACCGGCCGAGCCGGATCTTCGGGCCCTGGAGGTCGACGAGGACTGCGACGTTGCGGCCGGACTCCTTCGCCGCCTCTCGCACACCGCGGTAGACGGCCTCGTGCTCCGCCTGCTCCCCGTGGCTCCGGTTGATCCGGGCCACGTCCATGCCCGCGTCGACCAGCTCACGGAGCTTGGTCGGGGACGCGGTCGCGGGTCCGATGGTGCACACGATCTTCGCTCTGCGCATGTCTCCAGCCTCGTCGTCGATCCGCCCCGGCGCGAGCCGGGGCGGCGCCCGGGTGCCGGAACGGCACCCGGGTACTGCTTCGTCGTTGTTCTTCTTATCCTCGCAGCGCGACCGTCCGCGGGCCGACCGGCGCGGGCAGCTCGGAGCTGCCCTGCAGGTAGGCGTCCACGGCGGCCGCTGTGGCGCGGCCCTCGGCGATCGCCCAGACGATCAGCGACTGCCCACGGCCCGCGTCACCCGTCGCGTACACGCCGGGCAGGCTGGTGGCGTAGTCGTCGCCGCGCCGGACCAGCCCGCGCGTCGTGAGCTCCGCGCCGGTCTGGGTCACCAGCTCGTCGGTCTCCGGGCCGGTGAACCCCATGGCGATCAGGACCAGGTCCGCCGGGATCTCCCGCTCGGTGCCCTGCTTGGGCACCCGCCGGCCGTCCGGCAGGTACTCGGTCTCGGCGACCTTCAGGGCCCGGACGTTCCCGTCCTCGCCGCCCACGAACTCTACCGTCGAGGCCAGGTAGCTGCGCTCCCCGCCCTCCTCGTGGGACGTCGAGACCTCGAAGACGATCGGGTCGGTCGGCCAGGGCTGGCTCGCCGAACGCTCGAGCGGCGGCTTCTTGCCGATCGCGAGCGTGGTGACGCTGGCCGCGCCCTGCCGCAGCGAGGTGCCGAGGCAGTCCGAGCCGGTGTCGCCGCCGCCGATGATCACGACGTGCTTGCCCGCGGCCGACGGCGCGCCCTCGACGGGGCTCCCCGCCGCGGCCTTGTTCGCCGGGGTGAGGAAGTCCATCGCGAAGTGCACGCCACCGAGGTCACGGCCCGGCATCCCGAGCTCGCGCGGCACGGTGGCGCCGGTCGCCAGGACCACGGCGTCGAACCGGCGGCGCAGCGCGTCCCAGGTGATGTCGCGGCCGATGGCGACGCCCGGGCGGAAGCGGGTGCCCTCGGCCTCCATCTGCTCGAGCCGACGGTCGATGTGCGTCTTCTCGAGCTTGAAGTCGGGGATGCCGTAGCGCAGGAGCCCGCCGATGGCGTCGTCCCGCTCGTACACGACGACCGTGTGACCGGCGCGCGTGAGCTGCTGGGCGGCGGCCAGGCCGGCCGGGCCCGAGCCGACGACGGCCACGGTCGACCCCGTGAGGCGCTGGGGCACCTGGGGCGTCACAAGGCCGCGCTCGAACGCCTCGTCGATGATCGACACCTCGACGTTCTTGATCGTCACCGCGGGCTGATTGATGCCCAGCACGCAGCTCGTCTCGCACGGGGCCGGGCAGACGCGCCCGGTGAACTCCGGGAAGTTGTTGGTCGCGTGCAGGCGCTCGATCGCGTCGGCCCACTGCCCGCGCCACACCAGGTCGTTCCACTCGGGGATGAGGTTCCCGAGCGGGCAGCCCTGGTGGCAGAACGGGATGCCGCAGTCCATGCAGCGGCCCGCCTGCTCCTTGAGGAACGGCTGCCCCTCCTCGCGGTGGGCGTGCGTGTCCTTCCAGTCACGCAGCCGCACCTCGACGGGGCGGTTCGGCGGGAGCTCGCGCTCCCGCACCTTCAGGAATCCGCGGGGGTCAGCCACGCGCCACCTCCATGATCTGCTCCCACATCGCCGGGTCGAAGTCGTCGCCCTCGCCCAGCGTCTTCCCGGCCGCCTCGGCGTCCGCCAGCGCGGCACGCACGCGGGCCCAGCCCGCGGGCAGGACGCGCGAGAAGCGGGCCCGCGCGCCGTCGTCCTCGAGGAGCTCGGCCGCCACGGGCGAGCCGGTCTCCGCCAGGTGCCGCTCCAGCAGCCCGCGCACGCGCTCCCAGTCGGCGTCGTCCAGCGCGCCGACCTCGAGCTCGCCGCTCTTGACCGCCTGGATGTTCATCGCGACGTCGCGCAGGTTGAGCACGTACGCCACGCCGCCCGACATGCCGGCGCCGAAGTTGCGGCCGGTCGGGCCGAGCACCAGCACGGTGCCGCCCGTCATGTACTCGCAGCCGTGGTCGCCCACGCCCTCGGTGACCAGCGTCGCGCCGGAGTTGCGCACGGCGAAGCGCTCGCCCACGCGGCCCCGCAGCAGGATCTCGCCCGACGTCGCGCCGTAGCCGATGACGTTGCCCGCCACGACGTTCGCGGCGCCCTCGAGCACGGCGGACCGGTCCGGCCGCACGACGATCCGACCGCCGGACAGGCCCTTGCCGACGTAGTCGTTGGCGTCGCCGTACAGCCGCAGCGTGACGCCGCGCGGCAGGAACGCGCCGAGCGACTGGCCGGCGGAGCCCGTGAGCGTCACGTCGATCGTGTCGTCCGGCAGGCCCTCGCCGCGGTACCGCTTGGTCACCTCGTGACCGAGCATCGTGCCCACCGTGCGGTTGACGTTGCGCACCGGCAGCTCGACCCGCACGGGCAGCGCGTCCTCGAGCGCGGGACGCGCCTGCTCGATCAGCTGGTTGTCCAGGGCCTTGGCGAGGCCGTGGTCCTGGGTCGCGACCTGGTGCAGCGTGGTGCCCGGAGCCGGCTCGGGCACGGCGAGCACCGGCGCGAGGTCGAGCCCCTGCGCCTTCCAGTGGTCGACGGCCTTGCGCGTGTCGAGCGCCTCGACGTGCCCGACGGCCTCCTCGATCGACCGGAAGCCGAGCGACGCGAGGTGCTCGCGCACCTCCTGCGCGATGAACTCGAAGAAGTTCACGACGAACTCCGGCTTGCCCGTGAACCGCTTGCGCAGCTCCGGGTTCTGCGTCGCCACGCCGACCGGACAGGTGTCCAGGTGGCAGACACGCATCATGATGCAGCCCGAGACGACCATCGGCGCCGTGGCGAAGCCGAACTCCTCGGCCCCGAGCAGCGCGGCCACGACGACGTCGCGCCCGGTCTTCATCTGCCCGTCGACCTGCACGACGATGCGGTCGCGCAGGTTGTTGAGCACGAGCGTCTGCTGCGTCTCGGCCAGGCCGATCTCCCACGGCGTGCCGGCGTGCTTGAGCGACGTCAGCGGGCTCGCGCCCGTGCCGCCGTCGTGGCCCGAGATGAGCACCACGTCCGCGTGCGCCTTGGACACGCCGGTCGCCACGGTGCCGACGCCGAACTCGGAGACGAGCTTGACGTGCACGCGCGCCGCCGGGTTGGCGTTCTTGGCGTCGTGGATCAGCTGTGCCAGGTCCTCGATCGAGTAGATGTCGTGGTGCGGCGGCGGCGAGATGAGGCCCACGCCGGGCGTCGAGTGCCGGGTCTTGGCGACCCACGGGTACACCTTGGGCCCGGGCAGCTGGCCGCCCTCGCCGGGCTTGGCGCCCTGCGCGAGCTTGATCTGGATGTCGTCGGCGTTGGTGAGGTACTCGCTCGTCACGCCGAACCGGCCGGACGCGATCTGCTTGACCCGGGAGCGGCGCTCCGGGTCGTACAGGCGCTCCGGGTCCTCGCCGCCCTCGCCCGTGTTGGACCGGCCGCCGAGACGGTTCATCGCGATCGCGAGCGTCTCGTGCGCCTCCGCGGAGATCGACCCGTACGACATCGCGCCGGTGTTGAACCGCTTGACGATCTCGGAGACCGACTCGACCTCGTCGATCGGCACCGGCTCGCGGTCCGGCGTGAAGCGCAGCAGGCCGCGCAGCGTCATGAGCCGGCGCGACTGCTCGTCCACGCGGCGCGTGTACTGGCGGAAGATGTCCATCCGCCCCGTGCGGGTCGCGTGCTGCAGCCGGAAGACCGTCTCCGGGTCGAAGAGGTGCTCCTCCCCGTCCCGGCGCCACTGGTACTCGCCGCCGCTGGTCAGCCGCTGGTGGGCCGCGTGGTTGCCGGACGCCGGGTACGCCTCCGCGTGCCGCGCCGCGACCTCGGCCGCGATGACGTCCAGGCCGATGCCGGCCAGGCGGCTCGTCGTGCCGGTGAAGTAGTCCTCGACCAGCTCGTGCGAGAGCCCGACGGCCTCGAAGATCTGCGCGCCGCGGTAGGACATGATCGTCGAGATGCCCATCTTGCTCATCACCTTGAGCACACCCTTGCCGAGCGCGGTGATGAGGTTGGCGACGGCCGCCTCCGGCGTGACGGCGAGGTAGCCGCGCAGCGCGAGGTCCTCCACCGTCTCCATGGCGAGGTACGGGTTCACCGCGGCCGCGCCGTAGCCGATGAGGAGTGCGACGTGGTGCACCTCGCGCACGTCACCGGCCTCCACGACCAGCGAGATCCGGGTGCGCGTGCCCTGGCGCAGCAGGTGGTGGTGCACGGCGCTGGTCAGCAGCAGCGACGGGATCGGCGCGAGCTCCGAGTCGGAGTCGCGGTCGGACAGCACCACGTGCGTCACGCCCGCCGCGATGTCCGCGTCGACCTGGGCGAAGATCTCCTCGAGCCGGGCCTGCAGCGCCTTGCCGCCGCCCGACACCTCATAGAGGCCGCGCACGATGCCGGCGCGGAACTCGCCCTCGAGCCGCGGGTCGCGGTCGATGCGCACGATCTTGGCGAGCTCGTCGTTGTCGAGCACCGGGAACGGCAGGTCGAGCTTGCGGGCGTGGCTCGCGACCTCCTCGAGGAGGTTCGGCTCGGGGCCGATGGTGCTGTCGATCGCCGTGACGAGCTGCTCGCGGATCGAGTCCAGCGGCGGGTTCGTCACCTGGGCGAACATCTGCGTGAAGTAGTCGAACAGCAGCCGCGGCCGGCTCGACAGGACGGCGATCGGGGTGTCCGAGCCCATGGCCCCGAGCGCCTCCGCGCCCGTGTCGGCCATCGGCGTGAGGAGGATCTTCAGCTCCTCGGTGGTGTACCCGAAGGCGCGCTGGCGCCGCTGCACGGACGCCGGCGAGTGCGCGACGTGCTCGCGCTCCGGCAGGGAGTCCAGCGTGATCGTGTTGCCGGCGATCCACTCGCCGTACGGCCGCTGGGCGGCGAGCTGCGACTTGAGCTCGTCGTCCTCCACGATCCGGCCCTGGACCGTGTCGACCAGGAACATGCGCCCCGGCTCGAGCCGCCCCTTGCGCACGATCGTCGCGGGGTCGAGGTCCAGGACCCCGGCCTCCGACGCGAGCACGACGAGGCCGTCCTCCGTGACCCAGTAGCGCCCCGGCCGCAGGCCGTTGCGGTCGAGCACGGCGCCGATGAGGGTGCCGTCGGTGAACGTGAGGCAGGCGGGCCCGTCCCACGGCTCCATGAGGTTCGCGTGGTACTGGTAGAACGCGCGCCGGGCCGGGTCCATCTCGGCGTGGTTCTCCCACGCCTCCGGGACCATCATGAGCACGGCGTGCGGCAGCGAGCGGCCGGACAGGTGCAGCAGCTCCAGCACCTCGTCGAAGCTGGCCGAGTCGCTCGAGCCCTCCGTGCACACGGGCAGCAGCGGCGTCAGGTCGCCGAGCACCTCGCTGGCCATGGTGCTCTCGCGGGCGGCCATCCAGTTGCGGTTGCCGCGCACGGTGTTGATCTCGCCGTTGTGCGCCACGAGCCGGAACGGCTGCGCCAGCGGCCACGACGGGAACGTGTTCGTGGAGAACCGGGAGTGCACCAGCGCGATCTCCGACGCGTAGCGCGGGTCGCTCAGGTCGGGGAAGAACGGCTCGAGCTGCGCCGTCGTGAGCATGCCCTTGTACGTGAGGGTGCGGCTCGACAGCGAGGCGAGGAACAGGTCCAGCTCGTTCTGCGCGCGCTTGCGCAGCCGGTAGGTGCGGCGGTCGAGCTCGAGCCCCGACAGCTCGCGCGACGGGTCCGCCACGACGACCTGCCGGAACAGGGGCATCGAGGCGCGCGCCGTCGGGCCGACCAGGTCGGCCGTGACCGGCACGTCGCGCCAGGCGAGGACGTCGAGCTTCTCCTCCGCGGCGATCGCCTCGAACCGGCGCGCGGCCGCGTCGGCCTCCGCGCGGTCCTGCGGCAGGAACGCCATGCCGATCGCGTAGTGGCCGGCCGGCGGGAGCTCGGCGGCGACGACGTCGCGGACGAAGGCGTCCGGGATCTGCGTGAGGATCCCGGCCCCGTCCCCGCTGTTCTCCTCCGCGCCCACCGCACCGCGGTGGTCGAGGTTCAGCAGGGCGGTCAGGCCCGCGTCCACGATGTCGCGGCCGGGCGTCCCGCGCAGGGTCGCGACGAACGCGACACCGCACGCGTCGTGCTCGGACGCGGGGTCGTAGAGGCCCTGGGCCGAGGGCCGCGCGACCCGATGCTGCGGCGTGGTCATCAACACCGTCCTCCTGCACGCCCGCACGCGGGCGCGTCATGCTCAATGGTGGTCGGGACATCGTCGGCCCGTCGGAAACATAGGCGGCCCCGCCCGGGTGGTGCCCCGGTCGGCGTCGCCTCAGTCGCGGTCGGCCGGTCCCCGGTCGGGGCCGGACGCGCCCGCGTCCGCACGGTGCGGTCCGCCGCCGCTGTCGCGGCCGTCGTCCCGGCCGGAGGCGCCTGCGGCGGCCCCGGCGTGCGCGGTGCTCATGGTGTCAAGCTCAGTGTCGGACTCGGTGTCAGGCTCGGTGTCCTGCTCAGAGTCCTGCCGGTCACGGGTGCGACCGGGCAGCTCCACCCCGTCCTCACGTTCCGGGTAGCGCCGACCGATGACGACGAAGGCGACGAGGGCACCCAGGCCCACGACGATCGACGTCCACACGTTCAGACGCAGCCCGAGCACGTGCTCGGCGGTGTCGATGCGGAGCATCTCGATCCACACCCTGCCCAGAGTGTAGAGCGCGACGTAGGCCCAGAATACCCGCCCATGACCGAGCCTGTACCGGCGGTCGAGCCAGACGAGAAGTGCGGCCGCCCCGAGGTTCCAGAGCAGCTCGTACAGGAACGTGGGGTGGAAGAGCGTCCCGGCGGCGAACGTCGTGCCGGTGTCGGCGTTGAGGCGCTCGATGACCTCCGGGGAGACCTCCAGCCCCCACGGGAGCGTCGTGGGCGCGCCGAAGAGCTCCTGGTTGAACCAGTTGCCCAGCCGCCCGATGGCCTGCGCGACGAGCAGGCCGGGGGCCAGCGCGTCCGCGAACGAGCTCAGACGCACGCCCTTGCGACGACAGCCGATCCAGGCGCCGACGGCGCCGAGCGCCACGGCGCCCCAGATCCCGAGGCCGCCCTCCCAGACGTACAGGGCGCGGACGGGGTCGCCGCCCTCGCCCCAGTACGGCTCGGGCGTGCTGATCACGTGGTACAGCCGGCCGCCGACGATGCCGAACGGGACGGCCCAGAACGTGATGTCGAGGACGTCGTCCGCGTCGCCGCCGCGGGCGACCCAGCGCCTGGTGGTCATCCAAACCGCGACGACGATGCCCGCCAGGATGGCGAGCGCGTAGGCGCGGATCGGCACCGGACCGAGATACCACGTGTGCTGCGACGGGCTCGGGATGGCCGCCTGCACCGAGACCGCGGTCGCCAGCATGGCCGTGGTCACACGCCCGCCCCCGGCCCCCCGCGGGCGCGGCGCACGCCGTCGGCGAGGTCCGCCACGGTCTCCCGCAGCGCGTCCAGGCGGTCGGCCCACGGACGATCGGCCAGCAGCGGGCGCACGAGCGCGGAGCCGACGATGACGCCGTCGGCGAACCGGCCCACCTCGGCGGCCTGCGCGCCGGACGACACGCCGAGCCCGACGCACACGTGGTCGGCGCCTGCCGCCCGGGTGTCGGCGACGAGCTGCTCGGCACGGTCGCCCACCTGGTCGCGCGTACCGGTCACGCCCATCGTGGACGCCGCGTAGACGAAGCCGCGGGACGCCCGCGCCGTGAGAGCCAGCCGCTCGGCCGTCGAGCTCGGGGCGACGAGGAACACGCGGTCGAGGCCGTGGGCCTCGGACGCCGCGATCCAGTCGGCTCCTTCGTCCGGGATGAGGTCGGGGGTGATGAGGCCGGCGCCCCCGGCGGCGGCGAGGTCACGCGCGAACGCGTCGACCCCGTATCGCAGCACCGGGTTCCAGTACGTCATCACGAGGGCGGGCACCCGCCCGCCCGAGTGCTCGGCGACGGCTTCCACCACGCGCAGCACGTCGCGGACCCGGGTGCCGGCGGCGAGCGCGGCCTCCGCGGCACGCTGGATCACCGGGCCGTCCATCACGGGGTCCGTGTACGGCACGCCGATCTCGACGACGTCGGCGCCCGCGTCCACGGTCGCCAGGACGGCCTCGATTGAGCGCTCGACGTCGGGGAACCCGACGGGCAGGTAGCCGACCAGGGCCGCGCGCCCCTCGGCCCGGAGGGCGTCGAGGCGCGCTCCGGTGGTCGACCGC
Source organism: Isoptericola sp. NPDC019482 (assembly GCF_040632295.1). Taxonomy (NCBI): domain Bacteria; kingdom Bacillati; phylum Actinomycetota; class Actinomycetes; order Micrococcales; family Promicromonosporaceae; genus Isoptericola; species Isoptericola sp. NPDC019482. Next base: position 11,523 of record NZ_JBEYBQ010000010.1, on the reverse strand, counting down.
GCGGACGGTGCCGCGGCTGGCGAGGTGTCGGTCGTGGTGCTCACTGGTCCCCCTCCGGCGTGGCGTCGTCCGCATGGTCCTCGTCGAGGAGCCCGAACCACCGCGCCGCGGTGGCCACGTCCTTGTCTCCGCGACCCGACAGGTTCACCAGGATCACCTGGCCGGTCCGGCCGGCCTCCGCCGCCTCGCGCCCCAGGCGCAGGGCGCCGGCGAGCGCGTGCGCCGACTCGATCGCCGGGATGATCCCCTCGGTGCGGCACAGGAGGCGGAACGCCTCCATGGCCTCGTCGTCCGTCACGGGCTCGTAGGTGGCCCGCCCCAGGTCGTGCAGCCAGGAGTGGGCGGGCCCGACGCTCGGGTAGTCCAGCCCCGCCGAGACGGAGTGGCTCGGCAGCGTCTGACCGTCGTCGTCCTGCAGCAGGTAGGACCGGGCGCCGTGCAGCACGCCCGGGGCACCGCCGGAGAAGCGGGCCGCGTGGCGGCCGGACTCGATGCCCTCTCCCCCGGCCTCGAAGCCGTGCAGGGAGACTCCCTCGTCGTCGAGGAAGGCGTTGAAGATGCCGAGCGCGTTGGAGCCGCCGCCCACGCACGCCGCGACGGCGTCCGGCAGCCGGTCCGTGCGCTCGAGGATCTGCTCGCGCGCCTCCTCGCCGATGATGCGGTGGAACTCGCGCACCATCTCCGGGAACGGGTGCGGGCCCGTCACCGTGCCGAGCAGGTAGTGCGTGCTCTCGACGTTCGCGACCCAGTCGCGCAACGCCTCGTTGATGGCGTCCTTGAGGGTGCGCGAGCCGATGGTCACGGGCACGACCTCGGCACCGAGCAGCCGCATCCGGGCGACGTTCAGCGCCTGGCGCTGCGTGTCCTCCTCGCCCATGTACACGACGCACTCGAGGTCGAGCAGGGCGGCCGCGGTCGCCGTGGCCACGCCGTGCTGCCCGGCGCCGGTCTCGGCGATCACGCGCGTCTTGCCCATGCGCTTGACCAGGAGCGCCTGGCCGAGGACGTTGTTGATCTTGTGCGACCCGGTGTGGTTGAGGTCCTCGCGCTTGAGGAACACCCGGTGGCCGGCCTCCGCGCCCCCGCAGTGCTCCGCGAAGCGCGGCACCTCCGTGAGCGGCGAGGGACGCCCGGTGTACTCGCGGTGCAGGCGGGCCAGCTCGTCCGTGAACGCCGGGTCGCCGAGCGCCTTGCGGTACTCGGTCTCGAGCTCGTCGAGCGCGGCGATGAGGGCCTCGGGCACGAAGCGTCCGCCGAACTGCCCGAAGTACGGGCCCTCGACGTCCGCCAGCCGCCCGAGCACCTGGTGCGCCAGGGTCTCGGTCAGGGCCTCCCGTACGGGCTGGTCGGGCACGGGTCCTCCGTCTCTCGTCGGCACCACCGCTCGGCGCTCTGCACGAGTGGTCGTGGCGAGGGTACCGGTCGCCCGGACCTCCGCCGACCGTCGTCCAGGACGCCGTCGGGTCGGTGTGCCGTGTGGTGTTGTGCCGTGGTCGTGTGCTGTGCGTGGCGTGCGGGGTGGGATTACGGCTGAGCCGCCGGGCGCACCGACCACAGGGCCGGGTGCTGCCCGGCCGCGACCAGGTCGGCCACCGACCGGCGCGGCGCGCCGTCGGTCACGAGCGCCTCGCCCACGAGCACGGCGTGCGCCCCGGACCGGGCGTAGTCCAGCACGTCGTGCGGGCCGCGGACGCCGGACTCCGCCACGCGGACGACGTCGTCGGGGACGAGCGGGGCGAGCCGCGCGAAGGTCGTGCGGTCCACCTCGAGGGTCTTGAGGTCGCGGGCGTTCACGCCGACGACGCGCGCCCCGGCGTCCAGCGCCCGGCGCACCTCGTCCTCGGTGTGGGCCTCGACCAGCGCCGTCATGCCGAGCGAGTGGACGCGCTCGATGAGGGACGTCAGCACGGTCTGCTCCAGCGCCGCGACGATGAGCAGCACGAGGTCGGCCCCGTGGGCCCGCGCCTCCCACACCTGGTAGGGCGTGACGACGAAGTCCTTGCGCAGCACCGGAACGTCCACCCGCGCCCGGACGGCGTCCAGGTCGGCGAGGGAGCCGCCGAACCGCCGCTGCTCCGTGAGCACGGAGATCGCGCTGGCCCCGCCGCTGGCGTACTCCTCGGCCAGCGCGGCCGGGTCGGTGATCGGCGCCAGGCTGCCCTTGCTGGGGCTGGACCGCTTCACCTCGGCGATCACGGCGACGCGATCCTCCGAGAGCAGGCGGCCGCAGCACTCGAGCGCGCCCGGCACGCGGGCCGCGCGCTCCTTGAGCTCGTCGAGCGACGTCCGCGCCTGGCGTACCGCGAGGTCCTCACGGACCCCCGCGACGATGTCCTCCAGGACCGTCATGGTCTGCCTCCCCCGTCCCCTGACGCCGCACCGACGCCTGCCAGCCATCGTAGGCCCGTCCGCGAGCCGGTCCGGACACGTCTCCGACCGTGAGACGCGGCGACGGCGCGCCCCCTGGTCGGGGACGCGCCGTCGAGGTGCGGGGCGGCGGCCGGAGCCGCCGGGCGCGAGCTCAGTGGCCGGCGGAGGACCGGCGCGGCGTCACGCCGTCCTTGGGCTGGCCGAGACCCATGTTGCGCAGCACGAGGCCGAGCACGAGCGAGGCGGCCACGATCACGACGCCGACCCAGACCACCGCGTCCGGGACGTCGGGCAGCATCCCGACGGCGCCGACGGCCACGCCCAGCATGATGCCGATCATCGCCGTCCACGCGGCGGTCGTGTGGCCGTGGTTCGTGGGCGGGACGGCCGGGGGCAGGTACGCGACCTCGGCGTTGCGGTTTTCGGTCATGGGAATGTGATGCCCTTTCGTGACGTGGTGCGCGGTCCAGCCTAGCGGTCCGCGGACGGGTCCGTGCCCCGGGAGAGCGCGTCCCACGCGTCGTGGGGGTCGTGCTGACCAGGTGCGTCGGGGTCGTCCCCCGACGACGTCGCCCCGGTGCCGGGGTGCGTCTCGCCGGCGGCGGGTTCGCCGTCGGCCCGCTCGTGCCGCCCGGAGGTGGCTCCCCAGGCGGGCGCGCCCGCCGCCGCGAGCGCCGCGACGAGCACCGCGACGACACCCAGCACCACCGTCAGCCAGGGCCAGACGGCGACGGAGACCGGCGACGTGAGGTCGGTCACCCCGGCGGTCGCCGAGGCCCCTGACGTCGCCGCCGGCAGCGGGTCGAGCAGCACCGCCGCGGCCGACGCCGCCGCGAGGACGCCCGCGAGCGCCACGACGACCAGCGCGACCCAGCGCGCCACCCGCCCGGCGATGGCGAGGGCGACCCCGCCCGCCACGACGACCAGCGCGGCGGCCCCGACCGCCGGTGCCGCCGTGGTGCCCGTGACCGCGACGTCGACCGTCGGCTGGAGGGCCGTCGACACCGTCGTGCTCACCCACGTCGGAGAGGCCGTCGCGAGCGTGAGCCCGCCGACCGCCACCACCGCCCACACGGCCCGTGACCGCGCGCGCAGCGGCCCGCGGCCCGGCGGGCGACCGCCGTCGTGCGCGCTACTTCCTGCGTCGTCCATGTCTGTCGTCCTGCCTGCCCGTCCGTCCGTCCGTGCTGCCCGTGCCGCGCTCAGAGCGCGCGGAACCGAGCGGCCAGCTGCACCGCGCGCACCGCCGCGGCCGCCTTGTTGCGCGACTCCTCGTACTCGAGCGCGGGCACGGAGTCGGCGACGATGCCGCCGCCGGCCTGCACCCACGCCCGGCCGTCGCGGATGCACGCGGTGCGGATCGCGATGGCCATGTCCATGTTGCCGCCGAAGTCGAAGTAGCCCACGGTGCCGCCGTAGATCCCGCGCGACGCGGGCTCGAGCTCGTCGATCAGCGCGATGGCCCGGGGCTTGGGCGCCCCGGACAGCGTGCCCGCGGGGAACGTCGCACGGAGCGTGTCGAGGGCTGTGGCGCCCGCCCGCAGGCGGCCGACGACGGTGGAGCACAGGTGCATGATGTGGCTGAACCGACGGGTGGCCATGAACTCGACCACCTCGACCGACGTCGGCTCGCAGACCTTCACGAGGTCGTTGCGCGACAGGTCGACGAGCATGAGGTGCTCGGCGCGCTCCTTGGGGTCGGCGAGCAGCTCCTCGCCGAACACCACGTCCTCCTCGACCGTCGCCCCGCGCGGGCGCGACCCGGCGATCGGGTACGTCGTCACGTGGCCGTCGGTCACCTTCACCAGCGTCTCCGGGCTGGAGCCGACGACGGAGAGCTCCCGGCCGTCGGGGCCGGTGAGGCGGAAGTAGTACATGTACGGGCTCGGGTTGATGGTGCGCAGCGCGCGGTACACGTCCAACGGGGCGGCCGGGCAGTCCAGGCCGAGGCGCTGGGACAGCACGACCTGGAACACCTCGCCGTCGCGGATCGCCTCCTGCCCGGTCCGCACGGCGGCCTCGAACTCCTCGCGCGTGGAGCGGAACTCCAGCGCGGGCTCGGTCACCTCGTCCGGTCCGCGCAGGACCGTGGGGACGGCCGGCGCCGGGGCGGCGAGCCGCGCCTGCATGGCGTCGAGCCGCGCCACGGCGTCCGCGTGCGCCTCGTCGACCCGCTCGTCCGTGCCGTCGCCGTTGATGGCGTTGGCGATGAGCCACGCGGCGCCCGTGTGGTGGTCGACCGCCACGAGGTCGGTCGCGAGGCTCAGGGCCACCTCGGGCACGCCCAGCTCGTCGGGGGCGTTCGCGGGCAGCGTGGGCTCCCAGTGCCGCACGACGTCCCAGCCGAGCGCGCCCGTGAGCCCGCCCGTCAGCGGGGGCAGGCCCTCGATCGGCGGCGTGCGGAGCGCCTCGAGCGCCGCGCCGAGCACGTCGACGACGTCGCCCTCGCGCGGGATGCCCGCCGGGACGTCGCCGTGCCACACGGCGCGGCCGTCCTGCGCGGTGAGGGTGGCGCGCGAGTCGACGCCGACGAACGACCACCGCGACCAGCCGCCGGACGACTCCGCCGACTCGAGCACGAAGGTGCCGGGGCGGTCCTGGGCGAGCGTCCGGTACAGGCCGACGGGCGTCACGTCGTCGGCAAGCACGCGCCGGACCACGGGGATCACGCGGCGGTCGGCGGCCAGCGCGCGGAACGTGCCGAGACCCGGCCACGTCGCGCCCCACGCCAGGTCCAGCTCCGTCGGGCCCGCCACGGGGGTGGGGCGCGGGGCGGGGTGGGGCTGCGCGACGGTGGGCGTGGTCACCGGTCCTCCTGAGGGTCGTCGGGCTGGTCGGGGCTGGTCTGCTGGGCTCGGCGCGTCGCCGGTGGCGAGCGGGGTGGGTCAGGCGGCCGGCGCGTCGGGGCCGACGACGGCTCCCAGGTCGCCGCCCGCCTCGAAGCAGGTGCGGGTGCCGGTGTGGCAGGCGGCGCCGACCTGGTGGACGCGCACGAGCAGGGCGTCGCCGTCGCAGTCCAGCGCGACGGACCGGACGAGCTGCACGTGGCCGGACGTGTCCCCCTTGCGCCAGTACTCCTCGCGCGACCTGCTCCAGAACGTCACGCGGCCCTCGGTGAGGGTGCGGCGCAGGGCCTCGTCGTCCATCCAGCCGAGCATGAGGACCTCGCCGGTGTCGTGCTGCTGCACGACGGCGGCGACGAGGCCGTGCTCGTCCCGCTTGAGCCGGTCGGCGACCGCCGGGTCGAGCGCGGGCACGGGGGCATCGGTCAGGTCGGGCACCCGTGCATCTTCCCACGCCCGGAGGGGCCTCGGGGCTCCCGTCCGGCAACCCCGCACCGGCCCGGACGCTCAGCGGGTCTGCGCCACCCAGCTCGCGTGCATCCGCGCGTAGACGCCGCCCGCGGCCGCCAGCTCGGCGTGCCCGCCGACCTCGACCACGCGGCCATCGTCGACGACGACCACGAGGTCGCTCGCCTCCGCCGTCGAGAGCCGGTGCGCGATGGTGATCGTGGACCGGCCGGAGGTGAGCGAGTCCAGCGCCCGGGCGATCCGCACCTCCGCGGCGGGGTCGACGGCCGAGGTGGCCTCGTCCAGCACCAGCAGGTCGGGGGCCGCGAGGTAGGCGCGCGCGATGGCGACGAGCTGCCGCTCCCCCGCGCTGAGCGCCTCGCCGCGCTGGCCGACGGGCGTGTCGAGGCCGCGGGGCAGCCCGGCCACCCAGTCGGTGAGGCCGAGCGCGTCCACGGCCCCGGTGACGCGCGCCCTGGTCTCGGCGGGGTCGGACGGCGGGTCCGGGCGCAGCCCGTAGGCGACGTTCTGCTCCACCGTCCCGTCGAAGAGGAAGCCCTCCTGCGGCACGAGCACGACGCGCTCGCGCAACGAGGCGAGCGTGAGGCGGCGCAGGTCGACGCCGTCGAGCAGCACCTCCCCCTCCGTCGGGTCCATGAGGCGGGCGACCAGCTTGGCGACGGTCGTCTTGCCCGAGCCCGTCCGCCCGACGACGGCGACCTTGCGGCGCGCGGGCAGCTCCAGGTCCACCCCGTGCAGCACCTCGGGCCCGTCGGGGTAGGCGTACCGCACCCCGCGCAGCGTCACCGCCGCGGGGCCGCGCGGGCTCGCCGTGGCGTCGTCGGCGTCCGCGACGTCGAGGGGCGTCTCGAGCACCGCCAGCACGCGCCGCCAGCCCGCGACGGCGTTCTGCAGCTCGTTGAGGATCTCCGTGGCCTGCTGCACGGGGCCGGTGAACAGCTGCACGAGGAACAGGAACGCGACCACCTGGCCCGCCGTCAGGCCGCCGCCGACGCCGAGCAGCGTGCCCACCACCACGACGACGGCGAGCACCAGGTTGGCGACCAGCACGCCGCTCGAGAACACCGACGAGACGAGGAGCTGGGCGCGGGCCTGCGTGGCGCGGGTGTGCTCGACGGCCGCGTCGACCCGGCGTCCGGTCCGCGCCGCCACGCCGTAGGCGCGCACCGTCTCCGCGCCCACGACCGCCTCCGAGATCGCGCCGAGCATCGCGCCCACGGCCTGGCGCACCGCCGCGTACGCGCGGTTCACGGTGCCCTGCGCGCGCCGCAGCACGAGGAACAGCGGCACGAAGCACGCCCAGACCACCAGGGTGAGCTGCCACGAGTACACGGCCATGAGGGCGGTGGCCACGAGCACCTGCAGCGTCGACACGAGGAGCTGGATCCCGCCCCACTGGACGAACAGCGAGATCGTGTCGACGTCGGAGGTGACGCGGGACACCAGCGCGCCGCGGCGCTCGGTGCCCTGCGCGAGGGTGGACAGGTCGTGCACGTGCCGGAACGCCTGCACCCGCAGCGCGGCGAGCCCGGCCTCCGTCCGGCGGAACAGGCGGACGTTGACCACCGCGGTGCACAGCCCCGCGACGACCACCGCACCCGCGGCGAGACCGGTCAGGAGCGCCACCCGTCCGGCGTCGGGCCCGCCTCCGGCGAGGATGCCGTCGTCGATGGTGCGCTGCACCGCGACCGGCACGACGACGCGCCCCGCAGCCGCCAGCACGGCGAGCGCGAGGGTGAGCCACAGGCCGTCGACGATCTGCGGCGAGATCTGCACGCCCCGGCGGAGCGTCGCGAGGACGCCCAGCTCGCTGGCGGCGGCGATGCGCGACGTGCTCACGGTGTCCCCTCCAGCTGCTCGTCCCCCGGCAGTCGCTCCCCGGCGGCCGCCTCGTCCGCGAGCTCGCGCGCCCGGCGCGCCGTCTCCTGCTCGTACGCGGTGGCGAGCGCGCGGTAGCCCGCGTCCCGGGCCAGCAGGTCGGCGTGCGGCCCGACGTCGGCGACGCGGCCTCCCTCGAGGTGCACGACGACGTCCGCGAGCGCCACCGACGACATGCGGTAGGCGACCATGACGACGGTCGTGCCCGGTACGTCGTCCCCGTCGCCCCGGCCGCCGCGCGCCGACGCGAGGGAGCCGAGGATCTCCGCCTCGACGCGCGGGTCGACGGCGGACGTGGCGTCGTCGAGCACGAGCAGCCGTGGTCGGCGGACCAGCGCCCGCGCGACGGCGAGCCGCTGGCGCTGGCCGCCGGACAGGTTGGCCCCGCGCTCGCCCAGGGGCGCGTCGAGCCCGCCGGGCAGCGCGCGCACCACGTCGTCGACGCGGGCGACGCGCAACGCCTCCCAGACCGCGGCGTCGTCGGGGGCGCCGTCGTCGCCGGGGTCGGCGAGCGTGACGTTGGCGCGGACCGTGTCCTCGAAGACGAACGTCTGCTGCGTCACGAGCGCCACCTGCGCGGGGACCTCGCCCGCCGCGAGGTCGCGCACGTCCGCGTCGTCGAGCAGGACCCGGCCGCGGGTCGGGTCGCTGAGCCGGGCGAGCAGCGAGACCAGGGTCGTCTTGCCCGCGCCCGTGCTGCCCACGACCGCCACGGTGGTCCCGGGCGCGACGTCGAGGTCGACGCCGTCGAGCAGGGTGGCCGCCGTGCCCGCCGCCGGGACGTCGACCCCGACGCCCTCGAGGCGGACGGCCAGGCCGCCCGCCGCCCGCGGGAGCGCCTGGCTGCCTGGCGACAGCGTCGACGGCGCGTCGAGGATGCCGGCGATGCGGTCGTAGCCGACGAGGGCGCGCGGCAGCTCGCCGAGCACCCAGCCGAAGGCGCGCACCGGGACCGCCATGACGGTCAGCAGGTAGGCCGCCGTGACGACGTCGCCCGCGTCGACCGCGCCCGTGGACGCGCGCCAGGTGCCCACGCCGAGCACGGCCAGGGTGCCGAGGGAGGGCAGCAGCTCGATGACCGGGTCGAAGACGGCCCGGACGGTGCCGACGCGCACGTTCGCGGCGCGCAGCGCGTCCGTGCGCTCGGCGAACCGCCGCTCCTCGCGGTCGGCCGTGCCCAGCGACGTGACGAGCAGGGCGCCCTCGAACGACTCGTGCGCGACGTCGGCGACCTCGGCCCGGAGCTGCTGCGCCCGCGTCACGGCGGGCGTCATGTGTCGTTGGAAGACGACGTTCGCGGCGATCGCCGCGGGCACGACCAGCAGGGCGGCGACGGCCAACCACACGTCGACCGCGAGGAGCATCCCCGCGGCGACCCCGATCATCACCACGACGCCGAGCGCGAAGGGCAGGGGGTTGAAGACCCCGGTGGCGGCCTCGACGTCGGCGCTCGCCGCGGACAGGAGCCGACCGGCGGGGTGCGCGCGGTGCCACGACACGGGCAGGCGCAGGTACTGCCGGGACAGCCCGCGCCGGTGGTGCGCCTGGATCGCCGCGAACCCGTAGCCGGCCCAGATGCGCCGCCCGGCGACGCCGAGGGCGAGGGTGAGCGCCACCGCGGCGAGCACGAGGCCGGCGACCCAGATGCGCGAGCGCGCGTCGGGGTCGCCCGCGATCGCGGGGACGACGACCGCGTCGGTGGCCCAGCCCACGGCACGGCTCACCGCGACGGTGGCGGCGCCGAACACCGCGGACGCGCCCACGGCCAGCACGTACAGGCGCGGCTCGGAGCGCATGCCGCGCCACACGAGCGTCGCCGAGCGGCGCAGCCGCGACCCGCTGAGCGTGGTCCGATCGTCCCCGGCACGACCGTCGCGCCCGGCGCCCACGCCGGGCCTGCCGCTCATCGACAGGATCGGCAGCAGCTCACTGCCGAACCTCGATGCCGGCCCCTGCGAGCGCCGCCTTGACCCGGCCGACCGTCAGCGTGCCGAAGTGGAAGACGCTCGCGGCGAGCACGGCGTCGGCCCCGGCCCTGGCCGCGGCGACGAAGTGCTCCGGGACCCCGGCGCCGCCCGACGCGACGAGCGGCACGTCGACCTTCTCGCGCACGGCGGCGAGCATCTCCAGGTCGAAGCCCGAGGTGGTGCCGTCGGCGTCCATGGAGTTCAGCAGGATCTCGCCCGCGCCCAGGTGGGCGGCGCGGGCGGCCCACTCGACCGCGTCGATGCCGGTGCCGCGGCGGCCGCCGTGCGTCGTGACCTCGAAGCCCGAGGGGGTCACCGTCTCGCCGGTGACGCGGCGGGCGTCCACCGAGAGGGTCAGCACCTGCCGACCGAAGCGGGCCGCGATCTCCGCGACCAGCTCGGGTCGTGCGATGGCGGCGGTGTTGACGCCGACCTTGTCGGCGCCGGCGCGCAGCAGGCGGTCGACGTCGTCCGTCGAGCGGACGCCGCCGCCCACGGTGAGGGGCACGAAGACCTGGTCGGCGGTCCGCCGCACGACGTCGATCATCGTGTCGCGGCCACCCGAGGAGGCGGACACGTCCAGGAAGGTCACCTCGTCGGCGCCCTCGCCGTCGTACCGGGACGCGAGCTCCACGGGGTCGCCCGCGTCTCGCAGGTTCGTGAAGTTGACGCCCTTAACGACCCGACCGTCGTCGACGTCGAGGCACGGGATCACGCGGACGGCCACGGACATGCGGGACTCACCCTTCCTTCTGCTGTCGTCGGTGCTCTCGCCGGTCAGTCGCCGGACGACTTCTCCGTGTCGTTCTTCGGGTCCTTCTCCGGGTCGCCGCCGTCGTCGCCCTTGCCCTGGCCGGTGGACTCGTCATCGGTCACCTGGAAGTGCGCGTCCAGGATGTCCACGACGTAGACCAGGGTCTCGTCGGCGAGGTCGCTGCTGGTGCCACCGTAGCCGAGGCTCGGGGGGACCACGAGCAGCACCTGCGAGCCCACGGTCTGCTCGATCAGGCCCTGGTCGAGGCCGTCGACGAGCTGGCCGATGCCGATCGTCGCGGACTGCGGCCGCGTCCCGGCGGTCCAGGTGGTGTCGAACTGCCGCCCGTCGCTCCACCGCACGGCCGTGAACCGCATCGTCACGACGTGGCCCACCTGCACCTGCGGCCCGGTGCCCCGCACGAGCGGCTGCACCTGCAGGTCGGAGGGCGGGTCGGACTTCTTCGGCACCGTGACCTCCGGCGCGCCGCCCTCGCCCCGCTCGACGGTCGGCAGCCCCTTCGCGGGGGTCACCTCGGCGCCCGCCGCGTGCGTCGGCAGCACGTCGACGACGAGGATCACGGGCACGTCGTCGTCCTCCTCGAGGAGCAGCATGCGCGCGCCGACCTTCTGGCCGCGCAGCGTGTCGTAGAGGTTCGAGCCGAGCGACTCCGGGGACATCGTGTACCACCCCGGCGCGTCGATGTACGTGCTCGAGATGACCGAACCGTCGCGCCCGTCCTCGGCGTACATGTTCAGCAGCACGGGCTCGCCGTCCGCCACGGGATCCCCGGACCCGGGCCACACCGTCCGCGCCCCCGCCTGCACCACGTCGTAGGGCTGCTCGTACTCGAGGGACGGCGGCTCCCCCACCGCCCCCGACACCTGCACGGGCGCCGCCGACGGCGCGGAGGACGGCCGCTTGCCCAGGTCGTCCAGCATCGACGAGCCGCACCCGCCGAGCACGAGCACGCCACCGAGCAGCAGCGAGATCAGCAGGGTCAGACGGCGAAGCACCGCGTCATCCTGCCATGCCCACCCGGCGACGGGGGCACCCGTCCACCGTCCGCGCGCGACCTCGCCAGCCATGAGCCCACAACCCGGCGCGGCCGTTCGACGTCCGGCCGCGAGCCGAGAGCCCGCCGTGCCCGGTTGATTCCTTCGCGCGGACGTATCCCTCCCGAAGTGGAGGGCGCCCTGGCGCCCGTGAACGCGTTTCCCGACCGGCGCGGCCGCGTCGCGGG
>NZ_JBEYBQ010000009.1:130905-138004 GCF_040632295.1 Isoptericola sp. NPDC019482 | reverse complement strand
TAGGCCGGATGTGGAAGACAGGACCAAAGACTGTCGGAGCTGACCGGTACTAATAAGCCAACAACTTCACACACACTCAAACACTGTTTGACAATGACATGCTACGCGTCCACTGTGCGGTTCCCGAGAAACGGGCACCACCCCCCCACCACCCGGTGGTTTGCAAGGGGGTGACCCTGAAAACTCGATACTGTTACGGCGGTCATAGCGTTGGGGAAACGCCCGGTCCCATTCCGAACCCGGAAGCTTAGCCCTTCAGCGCCGATGGTACTGCCCTCGCGAGGGGGTGGGAGAGTAGGACGCCGCCGGACACCCATTCACGAAAGGCCCACCCCACCCGGGGTGGGCCTTTCGCATACCCGGACCCGCGCATACCCGGACACCGCTGCGCCCGCGCAGCCCACCTCCCGTCGACCCGGGCACCCGAACGCCCGCGGCTCCGGCTCCGGCTCGGATGCGCCCTCGGGCCGTGGGCACCTGTCCGCGGGCCGGCGCTCGCTCGCACGCATTCTGGCCGGCCGACACGCCGGACCGTTGACCGTGTCGACATGCGTCCCCTAGTGTTCCACGCAGAAGCACTTCGGTTCCGCATGATGGAAGATGGCCGTGCTCATCGGCGAGCGCGGTCGGCGGCGGGGCGTCGTGCGACGGCAGCGACGAGGAGGTCGCCGGTGGTAGGTGCCGGGGTCACGCCCCACGAGGCGCGCGCGCCGCTCGACGTGGTGCGCGCCGAGCTGTTGCGACAGCTCGGTCCCGACCGGGTCGTCGTCGACCGTCAGCGTCTGCGGACGTACGAGTGCGACGGCCTGGCGGCCTACCGGGTGGTACCGGGCGTCGTGGTGCTCGCGTCGGACGCGGTCGACGTGGCGACGACGGTCCGCCTGTGTGCCGCCCACCGCGTACCGTTCGTGGCACGCGGGTCGGGGACGGGCCTCTCCGGTGGCGCGTTGCCGCATGCGGACGGCGTTCTCGTGGTGATGTCGCAGATGCGCGCGGTGCACGAGGTCGACGTCGACAACGAGCGCGCGGTCGTGGACCCCGGAGTGATCAACCTGCACCTGACCCAGCGGGCCACGCCTGACGGGTACTACTTCGCACCCGACCCGTCGAGCCAGCAGGTGTGCTCCATCGGGGGCAACGTCGCCGAGAACTCCGGCGGCGCGCACTGCCTGAAGTACGGCTTCACGACGAACCATGTCACGGGGATCGACCTCGTCACGCCCACCGGCGAGCTGGTGGAGGTGGGTGGCAAGGCACCCGACCCGCCGGGATACGACCTGCTCGGCGCCGTCGTCGGGTCCGAGGGCACGCTGGGCGTGGTCACCCGCGTCACGGTGCGCCTCACGAGGCTGCCGGGGGACGTGCGCACCGTGCTCGCGGGCTTCCCCGACGTCGACACCGCGGGGGCCGCCACGTCGGCCATCATCGGTGCCGGGATCGTGCCGGCCGCGATCGAGATGATGGACGCGCTCGCGATCGAGGCCGCGGAGGCGGCCGTGCAGTGCGGATACCCGGCGGGTGCGGGGGCCGTGCTCGTCATCGAGGTCGACGGGCCGGCCGACGACGTCGCGCACGAGCTGAGCGAGGTGCTGCGGCTCTGCGCGGAGCACGGGTCCTTCGAGACGCGGCTCGCGGCGGACGAGGGCGAGAGGGCCCTGATCTGGAAGGGGCGCAAGTCCGCGTTCGCCGCCGTCGGGCGGATCAGCCCCGACTACATCGTCCAGGACGGCGTGATCCCCCGGACCGCGCTGTCGACGGTGCTCCACCAGATCTCGGTGCTCGGCGAGCAAGGCGGGTGCCGGGTGGCCAACGTCTTCCACGCCGGGGACGGCAACCTGCATCCCCTGGTGCTCTTCGACGGCTCGGTGGAGGGCGCGACCGAACGGGCCGAGGCGGTGGCGGGCGGCATCCTCGACCTGTGCATCACCAACGGCGGGTCGATCACCGGCGAGCACGGGGTCGGGGCCGACAAGGCCCGCTACATGCCGCGGATGTTCGCCGAGGAGGACCTCGCGACGATGCAGGCGGTGCGCTGCGCGTTCGACCCCGACAACATCGCCAACCCGGGCAAGATCTTTCCGACGCCGCGCCTCTGCGGCGAGCGGCCCGGACGTCACCACGGCACGCACCCGCTCCAGGACGCCGGCCTCGGAGAACTGTTCTGATGAGGTCGGACATGCTCCGGGAACCCGACGTCCCCGCCCTCGAGCACGCGCTCGACGGGGCGGGTGTCCTGCGCGAGGCCGGGGCCAGGGACACCATCGGCGGTGTGCTCCCGCAGTTCGTCGTACGGCCCGGGTCCGTGGCGGCCGTGGCGGCCGTCGTCCGCGAGGCGGCCCGCCAGGATCTCGTCACCGTGCCGCGCGGCGGGGGCACCGCGCTGGGATGGGGCGCGCCGCCGGAGCGGGTCGACCTCGTGCTGGACACCACAGGGCTCGACCGCCTGATCGAGCACGAGGCCGGCGACCTCGTCGTCGTCGCCCAGGCAGGCCTCAGCGTGTCCGAGCTCACCGACCGTGTCGGAACCGCCGACCAGGAGCTCGTCCTGGACCTGCCCCCCGACCGGGTCGCCGCGGGGAGCACGATCGGTGGCGCGCTGTCGGTGGGATACACCGGGCCGCGGCGACTGCAGCGCCTCGCGCTGCGTGACCGCGTCCTGGGGACGACCGTCGTCCTCGCCGACGGCACGGTCGCGCGGTCGGGCGGCAAGGTCGTGAAGAACGTCGCCGGGTACGACCTCGCCAAGCTCATGACCGGCGCCTACGGCACCCTCGGCGTCGTGGTGCAGGCGGCGTTCCGGCTGCACCCGGTGCGGCCGGGCCGGGCCGTCGTCACCCGCAACGGGACGATGGTGGACGTCGCCGCTGCCGCGCGCGCCGTCGTGGCGTCCCAGCTCGCGCCCGCCGCCGTCGAGCTCGACCGTGGGGCAGGGCGGGACGAGGCGACCCTCGCGGTGCTCTTCGAGGGCATTCAGGACGCGGTCCAGGGGCGCGCCCGTGCCGCGGCGACGCTCGTCGGTGGCGAGATCGAGGACGAGCTCCCCGAGTGGTGGGCCGGCGTCCCGGCAGGTGCCGTCACCGCCAAGGCGACGGCGACCCTGACGGGCGTCGGCAGCCTGCTCGCCGCAGCCCGGGACGCTGAGCAGGTGGGCGGGGTCGGCGTCGCGGTGCGCGGGTCGGCCATGGGAGCCCTGCTGGTGGGGATCGAGGCGCCCGACCCGGCCACAGCAGCCGCGACGGTCGCTCGGCTGCGCGCGGCGTCGCCGACACCGGCGGACGGCACGGTCACGGTCCTCGCCGCACCGGCCGACGTGCGCGCGGGCCTGGATGTCTGGGGTCCCGTGCCCGGCCTCGACCTCATGCGGAGCATCAAGGCGCGGCTGGACCCCGGTCGCCGCCTGTCGCCGGGGCGATTCGTGGGAGGCATCTGATGGGAGGACCTGGCGCATGACGGCAGAGGAGACCAAGCCCGACCTGCTCGGGGCGTTCGACGACCATCACCCGCCCCGTCGCGACCTGATCGACGACTGCGTGCACTGCGGGTTCTGCCTGCCGGCGTGCCCGACCTACACGCTGTGGGGCGAGGAGATGGACTCCCCGCGAGGACGGATCTATCTGATGAAGGATGGGCTCGAGGGGGAGCCGATGGGGCCCGCGCTCGTCCAGCACATGGACGCCTGCCTCGGATGCATGGCCTGCGTCACCGCCTGCCCGTCGGGCGTGCGGTACGACCTGCTCGTGGAGCAGACACGCCAGCAGGTCGAACGCCGTGGGGCCGAGCACCGCGGCCGGTCGGAGCGAACCCTCCGGGCTCTGATCTTCGCGCTCTTCCCTCGCCCGGAGCGGCTGCGTCTCGTGCGTGCGCCCCTGCGCTGGGCGCAACGCAGCGGGCTCGACCGGATGGTGCGCCGGTCCGGCGTGCTCGAGAGGGTCTCGCCGTCCCTGGTCGCCATGGTGGCGATGGCGCCGCCCGTGGCGGCGCGCGAACCGGTGCCTCCGCTGGTTCGAGCGCGCGGGGCACGGCGGGCGACCGTCGGCATGCTGCTGGGCTGCGTCCAGCGCGAGATGTTCCCGGGCGTCAACGCCGCCACCGCGCGGGTGCTCGCGGCGGAAGGGTGCGACGTCGTCGTCCCCCCGGGCCAGGGATGCTGCGGGGCGTTGTCGGTGCACGCGGGCAGGGAGGCGGAAGGGCTGCGGTACGCGCGGGCGCTGGTGGACGCCTTCGAGGAGACCGGGGTGGACCGCGTCGTCGTGAACTCCGCGGGGTGCGGGTCGACGATGAAGGAGTACGCCGACCTGTTGGCCGACGACCCCGACTACGCGGAGCGCGCCGCCACGTTCGCCGAGCGCGTCCGCGACGTCTCCGAGGTGCTGGTCGAGCTCGGCCCGGTCGCGCGCAGGCACCCGCTCGACGTCACCGTCGCGTACCACGACGCCTGCCACCTGTCCCACGCCCAGCGGGTGCGCGCACAGCCGCGCGAGCTGCTCGCCCAGATCCCCGGCCTGACGGTGCGCGAGATCGCCGAGGGGGACATGTGCTGCGGGTCAGCGGGCGTCTACAACCTGCTCAAGCCCGAGCCCGCGCGCGAGCTCGGGGACCGCAAGGCACGCCACGTCACCGCGACCGGCGCGGAGCTGCTCGTCACCTCGAACCCGGGGTGCCTCATGCAGGTGACGGCCGCGCTCGAGCGACAGGGGCGGTCGATCGCCACGGCGCACCTCGTGTCGGTCCTCGACGCCTCCCTGCGAGGGGCGGGGGCAGAGACCCTCGTGGCCCCCGCCGACCGACGGGCAGGCCGCCGGGCCGCACCCGGCGGAACCTGACCGACAGTCCAGACCGACAGTCCAGACCGAGAGTCCTGACCGAGAATCCTGACCGACCGACCCGGCAACGACGCCGGCCCAGGGAGCGCACATGGACAACCTTGCCGTCCTCGCACTGCTCGCCTTCGTCCCGATCCTCGTGGTGGGGGTCCTGCTCGTCGGGTTCCGATGGCCCGCTCGCACCGCGATGCCCGTGGGGCTCGTCGTGGTGGTGATCGTCGCCCTCGCCGTCTGGCGGATCGCGCCCGTGACGATCGCCGCGTCGGCCGTCCAGGGCCTGCTCGTCGCCATCGGGCTGCTCTGGATCATCTTCGGCGCGCTGCTCATGCTCGAGACCATCACCAAGAGCGGCGCGCTGCAGACGATCCGTGCCGGCTTCACGACCATCAGCCGTGACCGCCGCGTGCAGGTGATCATCATCGCCTGGCTCTTCGGGTCGTTCATCGAGGGCGCCGCCGGGTTCGGCACACCGGCCGCCGTCGTCGCCCCGCTGCTCCTCGCGCTCGGGTTTCCCGCGATGGCCGCGGTGATGGCAGGCCTGATCATCCAGTCGACGCCGGTGAGCTTCGGCGCCGTCGGCACCCCCATGATCACCGGGATCGGCACGGGGCTCGCCGGCAGCGACGGCGCGCTGGCCCCGCAGGTGCAGGCCCGCGCCGACGCGCTCGACCTCGACCCGGGCCAGTTCGTGGCGCACACCGCCACGCAGGTGGCCACCGTGCACGCGATCGTCGGTGTCCTGGTGCCCCTCATCCTGGTGACCCTGATGACCGGGTTCTTCGGCGAGAAGCGCCGGTTCCGCGACGGGCTCGCCATCGCCCCCTTCGCCCTGTACGCGGCACTCGCGATGATCGTGCCCTACCTCCTGGTCGCCTACCTGCTCGGGCCGGAGTTCCCGTCGATGCTCGGCGGGTTCGCGGGCCTGGCGCTCGTGATGTTCACGTCGTCCAAGGGCTTCCTCATGCCCAAGGAGGTCTGGGACTTCCCGCCGCGCGAACGGTGGAACGCGAAGTGGATGGGCACCGTGGACCCGGCGGCCGAGCCGGTGGCGGACTCGCGCCGGATGTCCCTGGTGCGTGCGTGGACGCCGTACGTCGTGGTGGCCGTGCTGCTGCTGATCACCCGCAACGTGCCGGCGATCAAGGAGTTCCTCACCGGTCCCGCGGTGATCGAGGTGAACGACATCTTCGGCACCGGCATCAGCCAGACGATGGACCTGTTGTACTCGCCGGGCGCGATCTTCCTCCTGGCCTGCCTGATCACGTACGTCGTGCACCGGATGAACGGCCGGCAGATCGCGGCGTCGTGGAAGGTGGCGGGCAGCCAGCTGTGGGGAGCGGCGTTCGCGCTGCTGTGCGCCCTGCCCCTGGTGCGGATCTTCATCAACTCGGGTCCCGAGTTCAACGCCGCGGGCCTGGAGTCGATGCCGATCACCCTCGCCGAGGCGGCGGCGGACGTCGCGGGCCAGGGGTGGCCGATCGTCGCCCCCTTCATCGGCGCGCTCGGGGCTTTCGTCGCCGGGTCGAACACGGTGTCCAACATGATGTTCTCCCTGTTCCAGTTCTCCACCGGGGAGGGCATCGGGGTCTCCTCGCCGGAGACGGTGGTCGCGCTGCAGGCGGTCGGCGGCGCCGCGGGGAACATGGTGGCGGTCCACAACGTCGTCGCGGCGTCGGCCACGGTGGGGCTGCTGGGACGGGAGGGCGACCTCATCCGCAAGACGATCCTGCCGGCCACGTACTACTGCCTGACCGCCGGCGCGATCGGGTACCTGTGGATCTACGGGTTCGGGGCGAACGCCGGCCTGGTGGTGCTCCTCGTGGTGATCGCGTCGCTCGTCGCGATCGGTGTCTGGTGCTATCGCAAGCCGGACTCCCTCAACCCCGAGGTGCTCCCGGCGCCCGCCAGGGCGGGGAGGTCCCGCAGCGACGCGTGACCTCGGACACGTCGCCTCGGGCAGAACGCCTCCGGGCACGCTGATGACCTCCCGGCGTGGGAGAATCGGGCGATCCCACCACCCGAGAGGAACAGCGTGAACGACTCCGCCCGTGAGCAGGGCCGCGACGACGACCGGTCGAGCGCGCGCGGCGACGCCGGTCGCCGTCCCACCGGTCGACCCGGCAACGGGCAGGGCGACCGCCGAGGCGCCGGAGGCGCACGTCGGAGCGACGACGCGCGGTCGGACCGTCGCGACGGTCCGCGCGGTCGTTCGGACGAGCGTCGTGGTGATGAGCGTCGTGGTGAGCAGCGGGCTGACGGGCGTCGTGGTCGTCCTG
>NZ_JBEYBQ010000009.1:0-130807 GCF_040632295.1 Isoptericola sp. NPDC019482 | reverse complement strand
TGATGAGCGTCGTGGTGAGCAGCGGGGTGACGGGCGTCGTGGTCGTCCTGATGAGCGTCGTGGTGAGCAGCGGGGTGACGGGCGTCGTGGTCGTCCTGATGAGCGTCGTGGTGAGCAGCGGGGTGACGGGCGTCGTGGTCGTCCCGACGAGCGTCGCGGTGACGACCGTCGTCGCGACGGTGGACCGGGCCGGTCGCGTCCTGACGCGCCCGGCCGGGACCGGGAGCACCGGGACGACCGGCGTCCGGCGCGGGGCGACGCTCGCGGCGGCAGCGCCCGGCCGACGCACGGCCGTCCCGGCGGACCGCAGCAGGGGCGCGACGGCGCACCGTCGCGCCCGGGACGCCCGGCCATCCGGCCGACAGAGCGCCGCCCCCGCGTCGTCGAGCCGGAGATCGCCGAGGACGCGTCGATGGGCCAGCTCAGCCGCGACGTGCGTGGCCGCCTCCGCGGGCTGACGAAGGAGAACGCCGAGCGCATCGGCCTGCACCTGGTGATGGCCGGCCGGCTCCTCGACGTCGACCCCGAGCGCGCCTACGAGCACGCCCAGGCAGCCGTCCGTCGCGGTGGCCGGGTCGACGTCGTGCGGGAGGCCGCGGGGATCGCGGCGTACCGCACGGGTCGGTTCGCGGAGGCGCTGCGCGAGCTGCGCACGGTGCGACGGCTCAACGGGTCCTCCGAGCACCTCCCGCTGATGGCGGATGCGGAGCGCGGCCTCGGCCGCCCCGAGCGCGCCCTGGCTCTCGCCGCGAGCGAGGAGGCGCGCACGCTCGACGCCGAGGGGCGCACCGAGCTCGCCATCGTCGCGAGCGGAGCACGGAGCGACCTCGGGGAGCACGACGCCGCGCTCGCGGTGCTCGACCGGATCCCCGCCGCAGAGCGGCGCGGCGACCTCGGCCTGCGCGTGCTGCAGGCGCGTGCCGCCGCTCTGGAGGCGGCCGGCCGTACGGACGAGGCGGCACGGCTCCTGGCCGGCGTCGACGCGGCCGAGCTCGAGCGCGCGTCCGGTGTGCCGCAGGAGTCCGACGACGTCGTCGTCTACGACACGTACGACGAGGACGCCGCGGACGACGACGCCGACGACGACGCCGACGACGCCGCCGGGGACGCCTCCGACTCGGACGACCTGGCCGACGCGGACGAGCCGGACGGCGACCTCGACGGCGCGGACGGCGCGGACGCGGACAAGGCATGACGGCGACGCTGTCGGGCAGCAGCGTCCCGCTCGCTGCCGCGCACGACCTGGCCCTGGTCGACCTGGACGGGGTCGCGTACAAGGGGCACCTGCCCATCCCGCACGCCGCGGACAGCCTGACGGCGGCGCGGACGTCGGGGCTCCGGCTCGTCTTCGTGACCAACAACGCCTCGCGCGAGCCCGAGGAGGTCGCCGCGCAGCTCACCGGGCTGGACATCCCGACCACCCCGGACGAGGTGATGACCGCGGCCCAGGCGTGCGCGGCCCTGCTGCGCACGCGGCTGGAGCCCGGCGCGCGCGTCCTCGTCGTCGGCGGGGCGGGCCTGCGGACGGCGGTCGCCGGGGCGGGCCTGACGGTCGTCGACTCCGCCGACGACGCTCCCGACGCCGTGGCCCAGGGGTATGCGCCCGGGCTGGCCTGGAGCGACCTGGCCGAGGCCGCTTACGCGGTCTCGGGTGGCGCCTGGCACGTGGCGAGCAACCTCGACCTCTCGCTCCCGACCGCGCGGGGCTTCGCCCCCGGCAACGGTGCCCTGGTCGGCGCGGTCGTGGCCGCGACGGGCGTCGAGCCGGACAGCGCGGGCAAGCCGTCGCCCACCATGTACCGGCTGGCGGTCGACCGGGCGGGCGCGGAGCGCCCGCTGGTGATCGGGGACCGCCTCGACACCGACCTGGCGGGCGCCCGCGCGGGCGGCTACCCCGGCCTGCACGTCCTCACGGGCGTGTCCACGGGGCGTGACGCTGTGCTGGCGGAGCCCGGCCTGCGCCCGGACTACCTGGGCGCCGACCTGCGCGCGCTGCACGAGCCGCACCCCCTCCCCGAGCGGTCCGCCGAGGGCTGGTGGACGTGCGCCGGGCGTGCGGCGCGGGTCGTGGACGGGGCGCTGGAGCTCGACCGCCAGGGCCCGCACGGGATCGACGTCGTCCGCGCGGCCTGCGCGGCCGCCTGGGACGCCGCGGACCAGGGGGTCCCGGCGGCGCCCGCGACGGTCCCCGAGCTGCTCGCCTGACGACGGTGCGCCGGGGCCGCCTCGGCATCGTGCCCCGGCCTCGGCCACCCCGGGGGCATGCCGGGACATCCCGGGAAGGCGGCGACGAACCTGCTCGCGTGCTGTGGGTCGTGCGCAGGACGCGCGTGCCAGCGGGTAGCGTGGACCCGGACCTCGGACGGCGGCATCCACGGTGGTCGGCCGCCCCTCGGGCCGGCGGTCCGCGCGTACCCGCACGGGTGCCGGCGACGAGACCAGGACCGCGAGCGGTAGGGGAGGGACCATGACGCAGGACCCGTCGACGCACGGAGTCCCGCCCGCCGACGCGACGGCGGAGCCGAGCGAGCGCGCGACCGACGCTCCTGATGCCACCGACGAGCGTCCCCGGCCGGTGCCGACCCCTCCCACCATCCCTTCCACCGGTCTTTCCACCAGTGCGGGCGTCGGTGACCTCGAGGGGCTCGACGAGCTCCCGGTCGCCGAGCACGTGGAGCGCTTCACCCGGGTGCACGACGCCCTGCGGGCGCGGCTCGACGGCGGCCCGGACGCGGGGCCGCAGCGTTGACGGCGGTGGCACGCACCGATCTGCGGATCGACGCCGAGCTCGTCCGCCGTGGTCTGGCACGGTCGCGGCGGCAGGCGGTGGAGCTGATCGACGCGGGTCGTGTGCGGCTGGGTGATCGCGTGGTCACGAAGCCGTCCACGCCGGTGCCGGGAGACGCGCCGGTCACGGTGCTCACGGACCCGCAGGACCCGGGATACGCGTCGCGCGCGGGCGGCAAGCTCGCCGGAGCGCTCGACGCGCTCGCCGACGACCCCGCCGGCCGCGAGCTGCTGCGGGCCGTCGACGGCGGATGGTGCCTGGACGTCGGCGCCTCGACCGGCGGCTTCACGGACGTCCTGCTGCGCCGCGGCGCCCGCCACGTGGTGGCGCTCGACGTCGGGCACGACCAGCTCGTGCCGGCCCTGCGGGACGACTCCCGGGTGACGGTCGTCGAGGGGTTCAACCTGCGCGACCTCACGCCGTCCGACCTGGAGCGCGCCCCCGACGTCGTCGTGGGGGACCTGTCCTTCATCTCCCTCACGCTCGTGCTGGGCCCGCTCGCCGCCGTGCTCTCCCCGCAGGGCCACGCCCTGCTGCTGGTGAAGCCGCAGTTCGAGGTGGGCCGGGAGCGGCTCGGCAGCGGCGGCGTCGTGCGCGACCCGGCCCTGCACGTCGAGGCGGTCCTCGCCGTCGTGCGGGCCGCGGCCGGGCACGGCCTGCGCGCGTGCGCGGTGGTGCCGAGCCCGTTGCCCGGACCGAGCGGCAACCGCGAGTACTTCTGCTGGTTGCGGCCCGACGTCCCGGGTGCGGCGGTCGCCGCAGAACCCGCCGCGGCGGCCGCCGTCGCCTGGCAGCCCGGCGCGCACGACGCGCCGCCGTCCGTCCCGCCCGTCCTGCCGATCGGAGGAGCACCGTGAGCCGCCGAGTCCTCATCGTCACCCACGGGGGCCGCCCGGAGGCCGTGGCGGCGCTCTCCGAGGCCGTGCGCGAGCTCACCGAGGCGGGCTTCGAGGTCGCCCTGCACGACGACGACCTCGCCGAGTCCTTCGGCGACCACATGGCCGCCGCGCGCACCCGGGAGGGCGTCACCGACTCCGAGGCCGTCATGGTCCTCGGGGGCGACGGCACGATCCTGCGCGCCGCCGAGCTCACGCACGGCACAGGGGTGCCGCTCCTGGGCGTCAACCTGGGGCACGTCGGCTTCCTCGCCGAGAGCGAGCGGGACGACCTGCGGCACGCCGTGCGGCGCCTGGCCGCCCGCGACTACGAGGTCGAGGAGCGTGCCGTCGTCGACGTCGCCGTGTACCTGCCCGGGGAGGAGACGCCGCGCACCGGCTGGGCGCTCAACGAGGCCACGGTGGAGAAGGCGCGCCGCGAGCGGATGGTCGAGGTCGGCATCGCGGTCGACGGGCGTCCGCTGTCGTCGTTCGGCTGCGACGGCGTCGTGATGTCCACGGCGACCGGCTCGACGGCGCACGCGTTCTCGGCGGGCGGACCGGTCATGTGGCCGGAGGTGGACGGCGTGCTGCTGGTGCCCCTGTCCGCGCACGCGCTGTTCGCGCGCCCCCTGGTGATCGGCCCCCGCTCGACGTACACGGTCAAGGTGCTCGAGCGCAGCCCGGTCCCCGCGGTGCTGACCTGCGACGGCCGGCGGCGCATCGACCTGCCGGTCGGGTCGTGGGTGGAGGTGCGCCGGGGCGCGCTGCCGCTGCGGTTCGCGCGGCTCTCGCCCGCGCCGTTCACCGACCGGCTGGTGTCGAAGTTCTCGCTGCCTGTCGTCGGCTGGCGTGAGCTGGCGGCGAACCGCCCCGACCACCGGGCGCCGGGGCAGGACCCGCACGACGAGCACGACAAGGAGGCGTGAGGTGCTCGAGGAGATCGCGATCGAGAACCTGGGCGTGATCCGCGCCGCCCGGGTGCCCCTGGCCGACGGGCTGACCGTCATCACGGGCGAGACGGGCGCGGGCAAGACGATGGTGCTGACCGGGCTGGGCCTGCTCATGGGCGGCAAGGCCGACCCGGCCGCGGTGCGTCCCGGCGCGGACGGCGCCGTCGTCGAGGGCCGGCTGCGCGTGGCCACGCATCCCGCCGTCGCGGCCCGGGTCGACGAGGCGGGCGGCGAGGTGGACGACGACGGGACGGTCGTGGTGCTCCGCACGGTCGCCGCGGCGGGCCGCTCCCGCGCCCACCTCGGCGGGCGCGGCGTGCCGCAGGCGGTGCTCGCGGAGATCGCGGACGAGCTCGTGACCGTGCACGGCCAGGCCGACCAGCTGCGCCTGCGCACGACGGCGAAGCAGCGCGAGGCGCTGGACTCGTTCGCCGGGCCCGACCACCAGGACGACCTCGATGCCTACCGGGCGGCGTGGTCCGAGCGCGCCGGTCTGCTAGCGGAGATCGAGGACCTCACCGCGCGGGCGGCCGAGCGCGCCCGCGAGGCGGAGCTGCTGCGGCTGGGCCTCGCGGAGGTGGAGCGCGTCGACCCGCAGCCGGGGGAGGACGCCGAGCTCTCGGCCCTCGTCGGGCGGCTGGGCAACGCCGAGCAGCTGCGCGTCGCGGCGCAGGAGGCGCACGACGCCGTCGCCGGCGACGACGTGGAGACGGCCGGCAGCGCGGTGGAGTCCGTCGAGCGGGCACGGCGAGCGCTCGAGGCCGCGGCCGCGGACGACCCGGCGCTGGGCGGCCTCGCGACGCGGCTCGCGGAGGCGGGGTACCTGCTCGCCGACGTCGCGACCGAGCTGTCGTCGTACGTGAACGACCTGCAGGCCGACCCGGCGGGCCTCGAGACCGCGCACGCGCGGCTCGCGGAGCTCACGACGCTCACCCGCAGCTACGGCGAGACCATCGACGACGTGCTGCGGTGGGCGAGCGACGCCGGCCTGCGGCTGCTCGACCTGGACGACGGCGGCGAGCGGCTCGCGGGGATGCGTGAGCGCACCGCCGAGCTGGACGCCGAGCTCGCCGCCGCGGCGGAGCGGCTGACCACGGGCCGGCGCAAGGCCGCGGAGGCGCTGTCGGACGCCGTGACGCAGGAGCTGTCCGGGCTGGCCATGAAGGGCGCGCGGCTCGTCGTCGACGTCGCACCCGCGGACGAGCCGGGACCGTGGGGCGCCGACCAGGTCGGGTTCCTGCTGGAGCCGCACCCCGGCGCGCCCGCGCGCCCGCTGGGCAAGGGCGCGTCCGGCGGCGAGCTCTCCCGCGTGATGCTGGCCGTGGAGGTGGCGCTCGCCACGTCGCGCGTGGAGGCGGGCACCGGCACGGGCTCGGCGCCGGGCCGGGCCGCGGCGCCGCTGCCGACATTCGTCTTCGACGAGGTCGACGCCGGCGTCGGTGGCCGCGCGGCCGTCGAGGTGGGGCGCCGGCTCGCGGTGCTCGCCCGCAGCACCCAGGTGGTCGTGGTGACCCATCTCGCCCAGGTGGCGGCCTTCGCGGACTCGCACCTGGTCGTGACGAAGTCCACGCCCGACGGGGACGCGGGCGGTGCCTCCGACGGCGAATCCGAGGACGGCGCGGGCGTCACGGTGACGGGAGTGCGCGAGGTCACGGACGACGACCGGGTCCGTGAGCTGGCGCGGATGCTCTCCGGCCAGGAGGAGTCCGCGACCGCGCGCCAGCACGCGGTCGAGCTCCTGGAGTCCTCCACCGTGGGACGATAGGGGCGATGAGAATGATCCTGCGCAAGTCCGAGCGTGCGCCCGACGCCGGCGACGAGAGCACCGACGTGACAGGGCCCGCCCGGGTCGGCACGCGGACCAAGGACCTGACGAAGCGGCTGCACGCCGGCGACGTGGCCGTCATCGACCACGTCGACATCGACCGTGTGGCGGCCGACGCCCTGGTGGCGGTCAGCCCCGCCGCGGTGCTGAACGCCGCCCGCTCGACGTCCGGCCGTTACCCCAACGCGGGGCCGGGCATCCTCGTCGACGCCGGCATCACCCTGGTCGACGACCTGGGGCCCGCCGTCATGGCGCTGCCCGAGGGGGCCACGGTGCGGATCGACGGCGGCACCGTCGTGGTCGACGGCACCACCGTGGCGGAGGGCGTCCGGCAGACCCCGGAGACGGTCGCGGCGGACATGGTCGCGGCGCGCGAGGGGCTGTCGGAGGAGATCGAGAACTTCGCCGAGAACACGATGACGTACCTGCGCCGCGAGCGGGACCTCCTGCTCGACGGCGTCGGCGTGCCGGACGTGCGGACCAAGTTCGACGGCCGGCACGTGCTCATCGTCGTGCGCGGCTACCACTACCGCGAGGACCTGGCGATGCTGCGGTCCTACATCACCGAGAACCGGCCGGTGCTGGTCGGCGTCGACGGTGGCGCCGACGCGATCATCGACGCGGGCTGGAAGCCGGAGATGATCGTCGGGGACATGGACTCGGTGTCCGACCGCGCGCTGTCGTCGGGCGCGGAGATCGTGGTGCACGCCTACCGCGACGGCAACGCACCCGGCCTGGACCGCGTGCAGGCCCTCGGCGTCGAGCCCGTCGTGTTCCCCGCCACGGGGACCAGCGAGGACATCGCCATGCTCCTCGCCGACGACAAGGGCGCGGAGCTCATCGTCGCCGTGGGCACCCACGCCACGCTGGTCGAGTTCCTCGACAAGGGGCGGGCGGGCATGGCCAGCACGTTCCTCACCCGGCTGCGGGTCGGCGGCAAGCTCGTCGACGCCAAGGGCGTGTCCCGGCTGTACCGCACCCGGATCTCGAACCTGCAGCTCACGCTGCTGTCGCTGGCGGGCGTCGCCGCCGTCGTCGCGGCGCTGTGGTCCACCGCGGCGGGGCAGACGCTCTTCGGGCTGATCGGTGCCCGGATCGACGACCTCGTCTCCTGGGTGGGTAGCCTCTTCGGCGGGTGACGCCTCCGCGCGCCCGCCCGGCACTCCGCCCGACCCGACCGACCCGCCTCGACCTGACAAGGAACCTCTGCCGACCGTGATCGACTTCAGGTACCACCTCGTCTCGCTGATCTCCGTCTTCCTCGCCCTCGCCGTGGGCATCATCCTGGGTGCCGGCCCCCTGCAGGGCACGCTCGGGGACCAGCTCACCGAGCAGGTCGACACGCTGCGCACCGAGCGCAACGAGCTGCGGGACGAGCTCGTCCAGGCGCAGGCGGCGGCGCAGGACCAGCGACGCTTCATCGAGAGCGCCGGGGACCAGCTCGTCGCCGGCTCGCTCGCCGGGCTGAACGTCGCCGTCGTCGAGGTGGACGAGGTCAGCGACGCGAGCCGGAAGGCCGTGCTGGACGAGCTGGAGGCGGCGGACGGGACGGTCGTCGCGCAGGAGCGGCTGGCCGCGTCGTGGACGTCGGCCGACGAGCTGACCATGCGGGAGACCGTCGCCGACGGGCTGCGGGAGAAGCTGCCCGCCGACGCGATCGAGGGCGTCATCGACGACGAGTCCGGACCCGCGGACCTCCTGGCCGCGTCGCTCACCGTGGCTCTGACGGACACGACGCCGACCGAGCCCGGGTCGTTCAGCGACGCCGCGCTCGAGCAGCAGCACCTCCTGGAGCAGGTGGGCCTCGTGGAGCAGATCGCCGAGCCGAGCGCCCCGGCGGACGCGATCCTGCTGCTGTCGGGCGGCGACACGGGCGGTGACGACGAGTCCGAGACGCAGGACGCCGACCCGCAGCAGATCGGGATGAACGCGCTCGCGGCGCTCGCGGGCACCTCCGCCGAGATCGTCGGCACCTCGGTGGTGGCCGGCCCGACCACGCAGGACGGCGACCTGGTGGCCACCGTCCGCGCGGACGACGAGCTGGCCGACAAGGTCAGCACCGTCAGCGGCGTGGAGCAGACGACCGGACAGATCGTCGTGCCGCTCGCGATCGCCGCCCAGGACGCCGGCGCGGTCGACCAGTACGGCTTCGAGGACGGCGCGTCCGTCCTGCCGCCCGTGGTCGAGAACGGCGAGCCGCAGGGGAACGGCTGATGGCCCGCGAGACCGGAGCGGCCGCGCTGCTGCGCGGCGCGGCCACGGCGGCGGCCGGCGCGGTGCTGGTGCGGCGGGTGCTCGACACCGACCCGCCCGGCGGGGCCGCGCGGTGGACGCGGACCAACCATCGCGGCGAGCCCGTGAGCATGCTCGAAGGGCCCTCCGTGGCCGCCGGGCTCGTCGCCGGTACCCTCGCCGCGGGCGGGGGCCGGGAACGGGCGGGCGCCGCGGTCGCGACGGCCGGTGCTGCGGCGTTCGGCCTCGTCGACGACCTCGCCGAGGACACCAGCACGCGCGTCAAGGGGCTGCGCGGTCACCTGGGCGCGCTCGCCGGGGGCCGGCTCACCACGGGCGGCCTCAAGGTGCTCGGCATCGGTGCGACGGCGCTGGCCGGCGCGGCGGTCGGGACCCCGCGTCGGCCGGGCGGGCGCGCGACCGGGCACCTGCTGGACGTCGCCGTGAACGGCGCGCTGATCGCCGGCACGGCCAACCTGCTCAACCTTCTCGACCTGCGCCCCGGCCGGGCGCTCAAGGCGTCCGCGGCCCTGAGCCTGCCCGTCGCCGGGGGCGCGGCCGGCGCGGGGACCGGTGTCGTCCTCGGCGCGGCTGCCGTCGCCGCGCGAGGCGACCTCGCCGAGCGGGACATGCTGGGCGACGGCGGCGCGAACGCCCTCGGCGCCCTGGTCGGCGCGCAGTGGGCCTTCGGCGCCCCGCGCGCGGCGCGGCTCGCCGCGCTGGCGTCCGTCGTCGGGCTCACCCTCGCGTCCGAGCGGGTGAGCTTCTCCGCGGTGATCGAGCGCACCCCGTGGCTGCGCCGCGTCGACTCCTGGGGCCGCCGCCCCGCGGCGGATCCTGCCGGCGCAGGCCCGACGACCGGACCGGCCACGACGCCGGCCGCGGGGACGCAGGACGCCCCGACGGGGGAGTGAACCCATGACGTCGCGCCCGGGCGGGCTGCGGGCGGCGACCCAGACGCTCGCCGGTGCCGCCGCGATGATCACCGTCGTGACGGTGGCGAGCCGCCTGGTCGGCTTCGCCCGGTCGCTGGTGCAGTCCAGCGCCGTGGGGACGGAGGGCGTGGGGGCCGCGTACCAGGCGGCCAACCTCCTGCCGAACGTGCTCTTCGAGGTGGCGGCGGGCGGGGCCCTGGCCGGGTCGGTCGTCCCGCTGCTCGCGGGGCCGATCGTACGGAGGGCCCACGCGGACGTCTCGCGGATCGCCTCGGCGCTGCTGGGGTGGACGCTCGCCGCTCTCGTCCCGCTCGGCGCGCTCCTCGCGCTGCTCGCCGTGCCGATCGCCCACCTCCTGTGGCCGGTGCACCCCGAGCTCGTCGACGTCACCGCGACGTTCCTGCGGGTGTTCGCGCTGCAGGTCCCCCTCTACGGCGTCGCGGTCGTGCTGGGTGGCGTGCTGCAGGCGCACAAGCGCTTCTTCTGGCAGGCCTTCTCCCCGCTGCTGTCGAGCCTTGCCGTGATCGTGGTGTTCCTGGTCTTCGCGCGCCTCGCCGAAGGCGACCAGGGTGACGTGGCCGCGCTGTCGCACCAGGCGATCGCGTGGCTGGGGTGGGGGACGACGGCCGGTGTCGCGGTCCTCGCCGTGCCGCTCGTCGGCCCGGTCCTGCGATCCGGCGTGCGGCTGCGCCCGACGCTCCGCTTCCCGGGCGGCGAGGGCACGCGCGCCCGCCACCTGGCGTTCGCGGGGATCGGCGCGCTCGTGGCCCAGCAGCTGTCCGTCCTGGCCATGCTGGGTGCCGCCTCCCGGTTCGGGCCGGAGTCGACCTTCGCGACGTACTGGTTCGCGCAGCAGGTCTACCTCCTGCCGTACGCGGTGCTGGCGTTCCCGCTCGCGACGAGCTCCTTCCCGCGTCTGGCGGAGCACGTGGCGCACGACCGCCACGAGGCCTTCAGCCGCCTCCTCGGCACGACCACCAGGACCCTCCTCGTGGTCACCGGGGTCGGCGCCGCGGCCCTCGTGGCGGCGTCGGCCGCGGTCGAGGTGGTGTTCCGGGCGTTCGCGACGGGGTCCGTCGAGGGGCTGGGGGCGGCGGTCGCCTGGATGGCCCCGGGGATCGTCGGGTTCTCGCTCATCCTCCACCTGTCCCGGGCGCTGTACACGATCGACCGGCAGCGGGCGGCGGTGACGGTGACCGTGGCGGGATGGGCCGTGGTGGCCCTGGGGGCGTTCGCACTGCCCGCCGCGACCGGGGTCCGGGACCAGACCGGCGTGCTGACGATGCTCGGGCTGGCGACCTCGATCGGCATGACGGTCGCGGGGGCCGGGCTCCTGGCGGCGGTGCGCCGCTACGCGGGCCGCGAGGCGCTGCGCGGAGTCGCCCGCACCCTGGTGGTGCTGGTCGTGGCGACGGCGCTCGGGGCAGGGGCGGGATCGGTCGTGTCGGAGGCGCTGCTGCCGGCCGACGC
Organism: Isoptericola sp. NPDC019482; assembly: GCF_040632295.1. NCBI lineage: Bacteria > Bacillati > Actinomycetota > Actinomycetes > Micrococcales > Promicromonosporaceae > Isoptericola > Isoptericola sp. NPDC019482. Next base: position 119,729 of record NZ_JBEYBQ010000009.1, on the reverse strand, counting down.
CGGCCTCCTGCCGGCGCTCGGCGTCGGGCTGCTCGTGGCTCTGCTGGCGGGCGCCGTCGTGCTGGCATGCTTCCTCGTCGCGGACCGTTCCGCCGTGACGGGGCTGGTGCGACGCGGGGGAGCGAAGAGCCCGGTGGCGGACCCCACGGACGCCGCGGGCACGAACGAGGACCCCTCGGGGGAAGGGTCGGTGGGCTCCGCCGACGAGCGACGCGCGGAGTGACCAGACGCACCGCGCGGCCCGCGTGCCGGCGGGCCACCCGCTGTTAGGATGGAGTTCCGTGGCCGACACCGCGAACAGACTCCAGCCCCGCTCCTCCAGCCGTACGGGTGCGACGCACCAGACGCGGCACATCTTCGTGACGGGCGGTGTGGCTTCCTCGCTCGGCAAGGGCCTCACGGCCTCCTCGCTCGGGCGCCTGCTGCGCTCGCGCGGCCTGCGGGTCACGATGCAGAAGCTCGACCCGTACCTCAACGTGGACCCGGGCACGATGAACCCGTTCCAGCACGGCGAGGTCTTCGTCACCGAGGACGGTGCCGAGACCGACCTCGACATCGGCCACTACGAGCGGTTCCTCGACATCGAGCTGCCGGCCTCGTCCAACGTCACCACCGGCCAGGTGTACTCCCGCGTGATCGCGAAGGAGCGCCGCGGCGAGTACCTCGGCGACACGGTCCAGGTGATCCCGCACATCACGGACGAGATCAAGTCGCGCATGCGCGACCAGGCGGCCCCCGACGTCGACGTGATCATCACCGAGATCGGCGGCACGGTCGGCGACATCGAGTCCCAGCCCTTCCTCGAGGCCGCCCGCCAGGTGCGGCACGAGCTGGGCCGCGACGACTGCTTCTTCCTGCACGTCTCCCTGGTGCCGTACATCGGCCCGTCGGGCGAGCTCAAGACCAAGCCCACCCAGCACTCGGTGGCCGCGCTGCGCTCCATCGGTATCCAGCCCGACGCCATCGTGCTCCGCTCAGACCGGGTCGTCCCCGACGGCATCAAGCGCAAGATCGCCCTGATGTGCGACGTCGACAACGAGGCCGTCATCAACTGCGCCGACGCGCCGAGCATCTACGACATCCCCCGGGTCATCCACTCCGAGGGCCTCGACGCCTACGTCGTGCGCCGCCTCGACCTGCCGTTCCACGACGTCGAGTGGGACGGCTGGAGCCAGCTCCTGGAGCGCGTGCACGAGCCCGAGCACAACGTCGAGATCGCCCTCGTCGGCAAGTACATCGACCTGCCCGACGCGTACCTGTCGGTGACCGAGGCGCTGCGCGCCGGCGGCTTCGACAACGACGCGAAGGTCGGGATCCGGTGGGTCGCGGCCGACGACTGCCAGACCCCCGAGGGCGCCCAGGAGGCCCTGGAGGGTGTCGACGCGGTGCTGGTCCCGGGCGGGTTCGGCGTGCGCGGCATCGACGGCAAGGTCGGCGCGCTGCGCTGGGCGCGTGAGAACCTCGTGCCGACGCTCGGCATCTGCCTGGGCCTGCAGTCGATGGTCATCGAGTACGCGCGCAACGTCCTCGGGCTGGACGATGCGTCGTCCACCGAGTTCGACCCGAACAGCACCCACCCGGTGATCGCGACGATGGCCGAGCAGCTCGCGATCGTGGGCGGCGACGGCGACCTGGGCGGCACCATGCGCCTCGGCGCGTACGACGCCCACCTCGGTGCGGGCTCGGTCGTCGCGAAGGCGTACGGCAGCGAGCGGGTCTCGGAGCGCCACCGGCACCGGTACGAGGTCAACAACGCGTACCGCGGCCAGCTCGAGGACGCGGGCCTGGTCTTCTCCGGCACGTCCCCCGACGCGAAGCTCGTCGAGTTCGTGGAGCTGCCCGCCGACGTCCACCCGTACTACGTGAGCACCCAGGCGCACCCGGAGTTCAAGTCGCGCCCGACCCGCTCGCACCCGCTCTTCTCCGGGCTGGTCGCGGCGGCGCTCGTTCGGCAGGGCTCCCAGGCGTGACCGCACCGGCCGACACCTCCGACGGGCGCGCCCCGCTGGCCGACGAGGCCGACCCGCGCCCGGTGCTGCGCCGCGAGGTGCTGATGCGCGGGCACATCATCGACGTCGTGCGCGACGAGGTCGACCTCGGCGACGCCGGCGTGGTGAGCCGCGAGTACGTCGAGCACCCGGGCGCCGTGGCGATCGTCGCGCTGGACGAGCAGGACCGGGTGCTGCTGCTGCGGCAGTACCGCCACCCGGTGCGCTCGTTCCTGTGGGAGGTGCCGGCCGGGCTGCTCGACGTCGAGGGCGAGCCCGCGGTCGTCGCCGCCGCGCGCGAGCTCGGCGAGGAGGCGGACCTCACCGCCGAGAGCTGGTCGGTGCTGACCGACTACTCGACGACCCCCGGCAGCAGCGACGAGGCGGTGCGCGTCTTCCTGGCCCGCGGCCTCGCCGAGGTGGCGGACGCCGACCGGCACGTGCGCACCGGCGAGGAGGCGGGCATGGAGCTGCGCTGGGTGCCGCTGGACGAGGCGGTGGCACGCGTGCTCGACGGCAGCCTGCACAACCCGTCGGCGGTGGTGGGCATCCTTGCCGCCGCGGCGAGCCGGGCCGGAGGCTGGGCGTCCCTGCGCCCGGCGGACGACCCCTGGCCCTCCCGTCCCGGAGCCTGAGCGGCAGGTAGGCTCCACAGGCGTGCACGACGCCCCCGACCTCATCCCCGATCCCGGCCCGGAACGACCGACCGCGGTGCGCGTGCTCGGCCCGGTCCGCGTGCCCGGGCCGGACGGCGAGCCCCGCGCGCCGCGCGGTGCCCGCGCCGCGGCGCTCGTGGTGCTCCTCGCCCTCGGCGGCCGGCGCGGCGTCTCGTCCACGGCGCTGGTCGACCGGCTCTGGCAGGAGGCGCTGCCCGCCGACCCGCGGGCCGCGCTGCAGAACCTGGTCTCCCGCCTGCGGTCGGTGGCCGGGCGCGACGCCGTCCGGGCGACCGAGACGGGGTACGCCCTGGGCGTGCCGACCGACCTCTCCCTCGCACGCGAGGGGCTGGCGTCGGCCCGCCGCGAGCTCGTGGCGGGGGACCCGGCCGCCGCCGCCACGACGGCGGACCGCGCCCTCGGTCTGTGGCTCGGGGCGCCCGGCGCGGACCTCGAGGGCGGCGAGTTCGCGCCCGTCGCGCGCGAGCTGGCCACCGTGGCCGAGCGCTGCCGCGACGAGCTGCGGGAGGTGCGCCGCGACGCTGCGGAGGCCGCGGGACAGCATGCCGTGGTCGCCGAGCTGGCCGGCGCGGACGTCGCCGCGGACCCGACCGACGAGGACGCGGCCCGCGCGCTCATGGGCGCCCTGGGCGGGCTCGGCCGGGCCGCGGAGGCGCTGCGCGTGTTCACCCGCCTGCGTTCGGTGCTGGTCCGAGAGCTCGGCAGCGACCCGGGGCCGGCCACCGTCGCCCTCTACGAACGCCTCGCCGCCGACGTCGAGCGACGGGGGCCCGAGGAGGCACCGGACGACATGCGCCTCCCGACCGTGCCGGAGGCGGGGCCTCCGCGGGCGGCGGAGGCCGCACCACCCGGTGCCGGGGTGCCCGGTGGTGCGGCGGTGCGCGGGCTGCGGACCTACCCGACCCCGCTCGTCGGCCGCGAGGAGGACGTCGTCGCCGTGCGCGAGGCGCTCGCGGCGTCCCGGCTGGTGACGGTCCTGGGGCCGGGCGGGCTCGGCAAGACCCGCCTCGCGCAGGAGGTCGCGCGCCGGTCCGTGCCGGGCGCGGGGCTCGTCGTCGTGGTGGAGCTGGTCGGCGTCCGCTCGGACGACGACGTCGTGCTCGCGGTCGCGGACGCCCTCGGCGTCGCGTCCGGTGCCGGGTCCGTGCGGCTGGCCGACCGGCTCAAGGCGCGGGACCTCGTGGAGGAGATCAGCGCGCGGCTGCGCGACGTCGACGCCCTCGTGGTGCTCGACAACTGCGAGCACGTCGTCGAGGGCGCCGCCCGGTGGGCCGGCCTCCTGCTCGACGTCTCGCCGCGGCTCCGGGTGCTCGCGACGAGCCGCACCCCGCTGCTGCTCGAGACCGAGTCGGTGTACGAACCGTCGCCGCTGGGGGCCGACGCGTCCGACGAGGACGGCGGGCCCGCCGTCCGCCTGTTCGTCGAGCGCGCCCGCGCAGTCCGGCCCGACGCGCTGCTGGACCGTGCGGCCGTGGCGCGACTGTGCGGACGGCTCGACGGCCTGCCCCTGGCGATCGAGCTCGCGGCCGCCCGCGTCCGCACGCTCAGCGTGGCGGAGGTGGAGGAACGGCTCGACGAGCGCTTCGCCCTGCTGCGCGTGCGGGACCGCTCCGTCCCCGACCGGCACCGCACCCTCGAGGCGGTGCTGGACTGGAGCTGGAACCTGCTGACCGCGGGCCAGCAGTCGCTGTGGCGCCGCGCCGCCGTCCTGCCCGACGGGTTCTCGGCCGAGGCCGCGCGGGAGCTGCTGCCCGACGCGCCGGGATGGCGCGTGGACGACGACGTCGACGCGCTCGTCCTGCAGTCCCTGGTGCGGGTGGAGGAGGCCGACGGCGCCGCCCGCTACCGCATGGTCGAGACGGTGCGGGAGTTCGGGCTGCTGCGCCTCGCCGACGCGCACGAGGGGGCGACGACGGACGACGCCGTCCTCGCGTGGGCCCTGCGGGTGGCCCGCCGCTGCGCGTCCGGCCTGCTCTCCCCGCGCCAGCGCGAGGCGGTCGCGGAGCTCGGCCGCGAGCAGGAGAACCTGCTCTTCGCGGTGCGGCGCGCGATGGACCTCGACCGGCCGGGGGTCGTGGTGCACGGCTTCGTCGCGCTGCTCGGGAGCTGGGCGGTCCGGGGCGCCGAGGAGCGGGTCGTCGGCCTGGTGCCGGGGGTGCTGCACGCCCTCGAGGGCTGGCCGGTGCCCGAGGAGCACGCGGACGCCACCGCCATCGCGCTCGAGGCGATCGCGGCGGCGTCGGTCTTCGGGGGGCCGGGGACGGCGGCCCGCCCGCTGGGGCGGCTGCGTCGCCTCCTGCGCTCCAGCCGGTCCGTCGGGGCACGCACGCGCGAGCTCGCCGACCTCGTCCTGGCGCGGACGCCCGAGGAGTCGCTCGACGTGCTCGCACGGCTGCAGGGGTCGGAGGACGGGTACACGGCGCTGATCGGCCACATGTTCGAGGCCCAGCAGCGCGAGAACGACGGCGAGATCGCCCGGGCCGTGGAGCTGGCCCGGGCCGCGCACGAGGTGGCCCGCGGGATCGACGACGCCGCGGCCGCGGCCATGACGGCGATGGTTCTCGCGTCGTTCCTCACGGAGCGTGGCGAGGCCGAGGAGGCGGCTCGCTGGGTCGCCGCCGCGAAGGACGGCGTCACGGCGATCGGCGCCGAGGAGATGCAGTGGCAGGTGCGGTGGATCGAGCTGGGCACCGCCCTCACCCTGGACCGGCTCGAGGCCGCCGAGGCCGTCGTCGAGTCCATGGTCCCTGCCGCCGAGGGCGGCCACGACGGCCGGGAGGCGCAGGCGCGCGGCGTCGTCGAGCTGGGGCGCGGCGAGCTGGCGTGGGCGCGCGGTGACCGCGCGGAGGCGCTCACCCGCCTCGCGCGGGCGCTGGAGACGTTCGGGGCCGGTCAGCCGCAGGGCGACGCGGCGCCGTGGTTCCTGCTGCTCGCGTCGGCCACCCTCGTGCGCCGGGTGCAGGCAGGGGTCGACGACGGCGGTCTCGTGCGCCGGATCGTCGACGTGGGCAGGCGCCTGCGGGGCGACGGGCGCGGGTTCGTCGACCGGCCGGTGCTCGCGACGTCGTCGGTGGGCGTCGCCTGCTGGGCCTGCCTGGGCGGCGCGACGTCGGACGGCCACGACGACGGCGACGACGACGGCCGCGCGGCCGACGGTGCGGAGCTGCTGGCGCTCGCGGGCCGCCTGGGCGCACGACAGGACCTGCCCGCCCTGCGGCTCGACCGCCTGCGGGCGGAGGTGGCCGACGCCTTGGGCGAGCACGGGGCGGAGATCGTCCGCGCGGGCGGGCAGCGGGCCGACGCCCTCGGCCACGACGAGCTGGTGGCGCGCGCGGACGAGCTCCTGGTCCGCCTCGCGGGGGAGGCGGGCCAGGAGCCCGGGACGGCTCAGGCCTTCTTCATGTAGCTCCGCACGGCGAGCGGGGCGAAGACCGCCACGACCACGGCGCAGCTCAGCAGCGCGATGCCGACCTGGCCGGTCACGCTGCCGGTGCTGGCGAGGTCGCGGACCGCGGTCACGAGGTGCGACACCGGGTTGACGTTGACGAAGCCCTGCAGCCAGCCGGGCATCGTGTCCACGGGGACGAACGCGTTGGACAGGAACGTCAGCGGGAAGAGCACCAGGAACGAGATGCCCTGCACGGACGAGGCGGACCGGCCGATGACGCCGAAGAACGCGAAGATCCAGCTCAGCGACCAGGCGCAGACGATGACCAGCAGGCCGGCGAGGAGCACGCCGCCGACACCGCCGCCCGGACGCCAGCCCATGATCAGGCCCATGACGATCGTCAGCGTCGTGGCGATGAGGTAGCGGACCAGGTCCGCGATCAGGGCGCCGGCGAGCGGGGCGATGCGGGCGATGGGCAGCGACTTGAACCGGTCGAACACGCCCTTGTCCATGTCCTCGCGCAGCTGGGTGCCGGTGACGGCGGAGGCCGTGATGACGGTCTGCACGAGGATGCCGGGGATGATGACCGGCAGGTAGGCCGCGATGCTGCCGGAAATCGCGCCGCCGAAGATGTACGTGAACATCAGCGTGAAGATGATCGGCTGCACCGTGACGTCGATGAGCTGCTCCGGCGTCCGGCGGATCTTGATGAGGCCGCGGCGCGCCATGGCCAGGGAGTCGGAGACGGCCTGGCCGGCGGTGACGCGGTTGCGCAGGGTGCGCTCGGCGCCGGGGACGATGCGTCCCCCGGGCGCCACGGGCGCGGCGGTGGTGAGGGTGGTCATGCGGAGATCTCCTCGAGCTCGGGGGAGCCGGCGGTTCGGTCGGTCGTGGACTGGTCGGTGGCGTCGTGGCCGGTCAGCGTCAGGAACACCTCGTCGAGGGTCGGCTTGTCCATCGACAGCCCGTCGAGGTCGACGCCGGCGCCGCGCAGGCGGACCAGCAGGTCGGTGACGCGGGCGGGGTCGGCGACGGGCACGGTGAGGCGACGCGCCTCTGGGGAGACCGTCGCGGCGACGCCGAGCACGTCCAGCACGGCCGCCTGGGCGGCCGGGGCGTCGTCCGGTCGCACGAGGGCGAGCTGCAGCGACTGCTGGCCGACCGACGACTTGAGCTCGTCCCCGGTGCCCTCGGCGACCACGCGGCCGCGGTCGATCACGGCGATGCGGTCGGCGAGCTGGTCGGCCTCGTCGAGGTACTGCGTGGTGAGCAGCACGGTCGAGCCCGTCGCGACGAGGCGGCGGATGGTCTCCCACATCTGGGCGCGGGTGCGGGGGTCGAGGCCGGTGGTCGGCTCGTCCAGGAAGAGGAGCGGGGGCTGCGCGATGAGGCTCGCCGCCAGGTCGAGGCGACGCCGCATGCCGCCGGAGAAGTTCTTCAGCGGGCGCGCGGCGGCGTCGGTGAGGCTGAACTCCTCGAGCAGGTCACGGGTGCGTCGCGTCGCGGCGGCGCCCTTGAGCCCGTTGAGCCGGCAGAACAGCAGCAGGTTCTCGGTGGCGCTGAGCGTCTCGTCGACCGAGGCGTACTGGCCCGTGACGCCGATGAGCTGGCGGACGACGAACGGCTCGCGCGACACGTCGTGGCCGAAGACGGACGCCCGGCCGGCGTCGGGCCGCAGGAGCGTCGCGAGCATGCGGATCGTGGTGGTCTTCCCGGCACCGTTCGGGCCGAGGACGCCGTAGACGGAGCCGGTGGCGACCTCGAGGTCGACCCCGTCCACGGCGCGGTGGTCGCCGAAGGTCTTGACGAGGCCCTCGGCCTCGATAGCGGTGGTGGTCATGGGACCACCGTGCGGGGCGGCGCTCGCAGCGCGCTGTCACGGCGCTGTCACGCCCACCGTCACGACGCCGCGGCCTCCGTCACAGGTCAGGAGGCCGCCGACGTGGCGACGAGGACGAGTTACGGAGCCTCCCAGGGGAGCGCGGCGACCCGGCGCCGGATCTCGTCCACGCGCGTCGTCGCGTGGGGGAGGGCGGCCCCGTCGACGGACGCGACGGCGACGATGCCGATCGAGTTGACGAGGAACGCCCCGGCGAACGTCGGCACGTCGTCCAGGTGCACGGCGCCGGTCCGGGTCGACGTCGTCTCCTCGACGAGGGCGAGCCCGGTGCCGCGCAGGCGCGGCGCGTCGGGCCAGACCACGTCGCCGTCCGCCCCGAGGAAGCCGATGTTCGCGACCGTCGACTCCGCGACGGCGCCGCCGGGACCGACGAGGAGCGCGTCGTCGTACCCCTCGCGCCCGACCTGCCGCGCCCACTGCGCCTGCGCGAAGCCGCCCAGGTGCTTGAGGTGCGCGAACGGTCGCAGGTACGGCACGGAGCGCAGGCGCTGCGGGGACCGGGGCGGGAGCCGGGGCTCGCCCACCTGGACGGCGACGCGCTCCGGGTCGCGCAGCACGATGCGGACCGAGGCGTCGTCCTGACCGGCGAGCGCGTGCCGAAGGAGCCTGCGGACCCGGTCGCCGTCGAGCGGCTGCCCGAAGATCTCGCGGTGCGCGGCCTCCAGCCGCGTCAGGTGGTGGCCCAGTCCCTGAACGCCGCCGCCACGCACCTGCATGGCGGTGAAGTGGCCGTCCGTGGACGCGACCTGCTCGGCCGTCGCGGGGCGGCCGTCGACCTCGATACGCACGCCTGCACCGTAGCGCGGGCGGGCGACGGCGTCAGGCGCGGGTGCGCAGCTTCAGGACGGCGTTCGCAGTGGCCCAGGCGAGGCAGCCGGCGCCCACGAGGTGGATGCCGACGAGCAGCTCCGGCAGCCCGGTGAAGTACTGCACGTAGCCGACGAGGCCCTGCGACAGGGTGACCGCCAGCAGCAGCCACGCGGCCTTGCGTGCAGCCGCGATCCGGGGCCCGGCGGGTGCCCGGTGCAGCAGGACCAGCAGCGCCACCAGCGTGAGCAGGAACAGCCACACGCTCGCGGAGTGGGCGCGGGTCATCGTCAGCGGGTCGAGCGCGAGGCGGTAGCCGACCTCCGTGTCGCCGGAATGCGGGCCGGAGCCCGTCACGAGGACGCCGAGCGTGACGACGGGGATCAGCAGCAGGCCGAGCAGGGCTCCCGCGGTCGCGACGCCGCGACCCGCGACGCGCTGCGGAGGCCCGTCGCCCTCGCCGTGCCGGTGCAGCAGGTACGCGCTGAACCACACGAGCGCCACCGAGACGCCGAAGTGGAGGGAGACCCAGCCCGGGTGCAGGTGCAGCAGCACGACGATGCCGCCGATGACCGCCTGGGTGAGCACGCCCGCCAGGGGCACGATGCCCAGGGCCCGGTACGACTCGGACCGGCGCCGGTCGGTCCACACCAGGACCAGCACCATGACGCCGATGACGCTCAGCACGCCCGTCATGGTCCGGTTGCCGAACTCGACGAAGGAGTGGATCGAGGACGCCTCGTGGAAGACGGGCGTGAAGTGCCCCGGCTCGCACATCGGCCAGGTGGAGCAGCCGAGCCCGGAGTCGGTGAGGCGGACCGCGCCGCCCGTGCCGATGATGAGGATCTGCCCGATGACGTTCGCCAGCAGCACGCCGCGGGTCCAGGGGCGGAACCGGGCGAGACGGTCGGGGCGGTCGGTCCGGTCGGGCGTGGCGCCCGCGCCAGCCTCGGGGGCGGGCACGGCGGGGCTCGGCGAGGTCACGTGTCCACGGTATCGCCAGCCGCACGCCGCTCCGGCGCCTCCGGCGGCCTCGCGGTGTGACCTTGGCCCGGGTCGCGCAGCCGTCAGGGCGACGGCGTCACTGCCAGCGGAAGAAGCGGGCGGCGGCCCAGGAGAACAGCGCGGTCCAGGCGGCGAGCACGCCCAGCGCGAGCGCGGGCACACCGGTCCCGAGCAGCGCGCCGCGCATCGCCTCGCCGAGGGCGCCCGAGGGCAGGAAGGTCGCGAGGTGCTCGAGCGGGCCGGGGAGCTGCTCCGGGGGCACCAGCAGCCCGCCTCCCACGACCAGCAGCACGAGGACGAGGTTGGCGAGCGCCAGCACGCCCTCGGCGCGCAGCGTGCCAGCCAGCAGGAGCGCGAGCGCGGTGAAGCACGCCGTGCCGAGCAGGCCCACGCCGATCGCCGGCAGGATCCCGCCCGTGGCGGGCTGCCAGCCCAGCGCGAGGGCGACCGCGCCGACGACGACGACCTGCACCACCTCGACCGCCAGGACGCCGAGCAGCTTGCCGGCGAGCAGACCGCCGCGACCGAGCGGCGTCGTCGCCAGGAGGCGCAGCACGCCGTTGCGGCGGTCGAACGCGGTGGCGATGGCCTGCGAGGTGAACGCCGTCGAGACGCAGGCGAGGGCGAGCACGCCCGGCGTGACGAAGTCGATGCGGGCCAGGCCGCCGGTGTCGATCTCGACGACGCTCGTGCGCGTGAGGCCGAGCAGCACCAGGACCGGCAGCACGATCGTGACGAGCAGCTGCTCGCCGTTGCGCAGCACGGCCCGCGTCTCGAAGCCGGTCTGGGAGAGCACGCGCCGCCACGCCGGGGCGGCGAGGGCAGGGGCGGGGGCGCTGGCCCCCGTGGTGGTGGTCATCGCAGGTGGCGTCCCGTCAGGTCGAGGAAGACGTCCTCCAGCGTGCGCCGGCCCACGGTCAGCCGGCTCGCGAGGACGTCGTGGTCGGCGAGCCACGCGGTGAGCACCGCCAGGGTGCGCGGCCCGACAGGGCCGGCGACGACGTAGGAACCGGGCTGCGGCTCGGTGACCGTCCAGGGCCCGCGCTCGGCCGTGGCGTCGGGGGCTGTGGCGTCGAGGGCTGCTACGACGGCGGCGGGGTCGAGGCCCGCGGCGGCGTCGAAGCGCAGCGTGCGGTCGTCCTGGGCGTCGGGGTTGAGGAGCTCGGGCACCGAGCCGCTGGCGATGACGCGGCCGTGGTCGACGACGTGCACGCGGTCGGCCAGGTCCTCCGCCTCGTCCATGAGGTGCGTCGTGAGGACGACGGCGGTGCCCTCGTCGCGCAGCTCGCGCACGAGGTCCCACACGGCGTGCCGGCTCTGCGGGTCCATGCCCGCGCTCGGCTCGTCGAGGAAGACGACCTCGGGCCGCCCGACGACCGCCGTCGCGAGGGACAGCCGCTGGCGCTGGCCGCCCGACAGGCGCCGCACCGTGGTCCGGGCGAACGAGCCGAGGCCGAGACGCTCCCCGAGCTCTCCGAGGTCCCGCGGCGCCGCGTACATGGAGGCCACGTGGCGCAGCACCTCGCCGGCACGGGCGCCGGTGGGCAGCCCGCCGTCCTGCAGCATGACGCCGACCCGGGGGCGCAGGTCGCGGGCGTCGGCGACCGGGTCGAGGCCGAGCACGCGCACCGTCCCGGCGTCGGGGGAGCGCAGGCCCTCGCAGCACTCGACGGTGGTGGTCTTGCCCGCGCCGTTCGGGCCGAGCACCGCCGTGACCGCGCCCGCGTCGGCGACGAGGTCCAGACCTGCGACGACGTCGCGCCCGTCGTAGCGTTTGACCAGGCCCTGCACGTGGACGGCGGCACGGCCGGATGGCGCGATCGAGGTGGGCACCGGAAGATTCTACGGACGTCGCCCGGCCGGGCGGCGCACGGTCCTTCGACCCGAGGAGCACGACGGAGATGACCTTCTACGCGTTCACGCCGCCCCAGGACGTCGCCGCCCTGGCGCGGCGGCTCTGGTACTGGCCGGTGGTGCGGGGCGTGCTCGCGCTGCTGTTCGGTCTGCTGGCGATCTTCTGGCCGGACAAGACCCCGACGGTGCTGGTCCAGGTCTTCGGGGTGTTCGTGCTGGTGGACGGCCTCGTGAGCATCGTCGACGGGATCCGCCGCCGCGGCACGTCCGCAGGCTCGGTCAACACGGGCATCGGCATCGTGGCGCTGGTCTTCGGCGCCCTCCTGCTGCTCCTGCCGAAGGTGTTCCTCGGCGTCGTGCTCATCCTCGTGGCGATCTGGGCGCTGATCTTCGGGCTGCTGCAGCTGTTCGTCGTGCCGGCCATGCGCCGCCGCGGCGGGGCGTCGTGGGTGTGGAACCTGCTCGCCGGCCTGCTGCTGATCGCGCTCGCGGTGGTGTGCTTCGCGAACCCGTCCGACGCGATCGTGGGCCTGTCCATCGTCATCGGCGTGTTCGCTGTGGTCATCGGGATCGTGATGATCGCCCTCGGGATCAAGCTGCGCCAGCTCGGGCAGCAGGGACCCGGCGGCGGCGCAGGCGGCCGCCCGGGCGAGGTCATCGAGGGGCGCATCGTCACCGACGAGTGACGTTCGCGACATCTGCCCGGCGACACCGCCCCGTGGGCCCCCGGTGAGGCATGCCTTGCTTGACATCCTGGATTACGCAACAAGGATGTTCTCTATATCGACGTCACCGGTGGCTGAGCCATGCAGCGAGGCCCGCCCCGGCCGTCCACGAGCCGCACGGGGGTGAACGCATGCCGACGAGCACGACCGACCGCACCCCCGCGCCCCGCGCCGTCGTCGCCCCGATGGCCCTCGACGGCGCCACCGAGGCAGACGGCACCACGCGCCGCCGCGTCCTCGAGCTCGTCGCCGGCGAGGGCCCCGTGACCGCCGGCGAGCTGGCCGAGCGGCTCGGGCTCACGCCCGCGGCCGTCCGCCGGCACCTGGCGTGTCTCGAGGACGACGGCACCATCGCGGTGCACGAGGCCGGACCGTCGTCCGGCCGACGCGGGCGCCCCGCCCGGCGGTACGTCGTCAGCGCGCGCGGGCAGTCCGACCTCGCCGGGGGCTACTCCGAGCTCGCGGCCCAGGTCATGCGCTACCTGCGCGCGTCGGGCGGCACGGAAGCCGTGGCGCGGTTCGCCGCCGACCGGTACGACGCCGTCGTGGCGCGGTACGCGCCCCGTCTCACGGCCGCCGACCCGCAGGAGCGGGCGGCGCAGCTCGCCGAGCTGCTCTCGGCCGACGGCTACGCGGCCTCGGTCCGGCCGGTGAGCGGCCCGCTGCTGCCGACCGTCCAGCTGTGCCAGGGTCACTGCCCGGTGCAGCACGTCGCCGAGGAGTTCACCGAGCTGTGCGAGGCCGAGGCCCGCGCGTTCTCCGAGCTGCTCGGCACGCACGTCCAGCGCCTCGCCACGATCGCGGGAGGCGCGCATGCGTGCGTCACGAACGTCCCGATCGTCTCCAGCCCGACCTCCCCCCAGAACCTCCCCACCCCGGCCCACCGCACCCGCGGCACGCAGGAAGGAACACGATGAGCGCTCCCACCCAGGACGCCGCCCAGGCGGCATCGGTGCAGGGCACCGAGAAGCGGTCCGATGACGAGATCATCGACTCGATCGGTGCGTACGAGTACGGCTGGCGCGACAGCGACGCCGCGGGCGAGGCTGCGCAGCGCGGCCTGAACGAGGACGTCGTCAAGAACATCTCCGAGCTCAAGAACGAGCCCGAGTGGATGCGCAAGGCGCGCCTGAAGGCGCTGCGCCTCTTCGACAAGAAGCCGATGCCGAACTGGGGCGCCGACCTCACCGGGATCGACTTCGACCGGATCAAGTACTTCGTGCGCTCCACGGAGAAGCAGGCCGCCAGCTGGGAGGACCTGCCCGAGGACATCCGCGCCACCTACGACCGGCTCGGCATCCCCGAGGCGGAGAAGCAGCGCCTCGTGGCCGGAGTCGCCGCGCAGTACGAGTCCGAGGTCGTGTACCACCAGATCCGCGAGGACCTCGAGGCCCAGGGCGTCATCTTCGTGGACACGGACACGGGCCTGCGCGACTACCCGGAGCTGTTCCAGGAGTACTTCGGCACGGTCATCCCGGCGGGCGACAACAAGTTCGCCGCGCTGAACTCGGCCGTGTGGTCGGGCGGCTCGTTCGTCTACGTGCCGCCGGGCGTGCACGTGGAGATCCCGCTGCAGGCCTACTTCCGCATCAACACGGAGAACATGGGCCAGTTCGAGCGGACGCTGATCATCGCGGACGAGGGCTCCTACGTGCACTACGTCGAGGGCTGCACCGCGCCGATCTACTCGAGCGACTCGCTGCACTCCGCGGTCGTCGAGATCGTCGTGAAGAAGAACGCCCGCGTGCGCTACACGACCATCCAGAACTGGTCGAACAACGTGTACAACCTGGTGACCAAGCGCGCCACGGCCGCCGAGGGCGCCACCATGGAGTGGGTCGACGGCAACATCGGCTCCAAGGTCACGATGAAGTACCCGGCGATCTACCTGCTGGGCGAGCACGCCCGCGGCGAGACGCTGTCCATCGCCTTCGCGGGCGAGGGCCAGCACCAGGACGCCGGCTGCAAGATGGTGCACGCCGCGCCGCGCACGTCGTCGTCGATCGTGTCGAAGTCCGTCGCCCGCGGCGGCGGCCGCACGTCGTACCGCGGCCTGGTGCAGGTGCTCGAGGGCGCCAAGCACTCCGCGTCGACCGTGCTCTGCGACGCGCTGCTCGTCGACCAGATCTCCCGGTCCGACACCTACCCGTACGTCGACGTCCGCGAGGACGACGTGTCCATGGGGCACGAGGCGACGGTCTCGCGGGTGAGCGAGGACCAGCTGTTCTACCTCATGTCCCGAGGCATGGAGGAGACCGAGGCGATGGCCATGATCGTGCGCGGGTTCGTCGAGCCCATCGCGCGCGAGCTGCCCATGGAGTACGCGCTCGAGCTCAACCGCCTCATCGAGCTGCAGATGGAAGGGTCCGTCGGCTAAATGACTGCGCAGACCATGACTACCGATCACTCCCGCGCCGTGGCCGACGGCGCCCACTCCCACGGCGTCGTCCCGGCGGGCTCGCGCGCCGAGCGCAAGACGTCGTTCGACCTCGCCGACATCCCCGTGCCCACCGGGCGCGAGGAGGAGTGGCGCTTCTCGCCGGTGGCGCGGCTGCAGCCGCTGTTCGGCGAGGAGCACGGCGTCGGCGGTGTCCTCACGGGCGTCGTCGAGGCCCCCGAGGCCAAGGTCGAGATCGTCGGCAAGGACGACCCGCGCCTGGGGACGACGGGCAAGCCGGGCGACCGCACCGCCGTCACCGCGTGGAACGCCGCGACCGAGGCGACCGTCATCACCCTGCCCGCGGAGGCCGTCGCCAGCGACGGGACCTCGGTGCGCGTCGAGGGCGCGACGAAGGACCTCACGGCCCAGCACCTCCTGGTGCACGCCGAGCACCACGCCGAGGGCGTCGTCGTCATCGACCACCGCGGCGACGCGACGCTCAACCAGACCGTCGAGATCGTCGTGGACGAGGGGGCGCACCTCACGGTCGTCTCGGTCCAGGACTGGGCCGACGGCGCCGTGCACGCCTCCAGCCACCGCGCCCGCATCGGCCGTGACGCGAAGCTCAAGCACGTCGTCGTGACCTTCGGCGGCGACGTCGTGCGCATCACGCCGGACGCGACGTTCACGGGCGAGGGCGGCGAGGTCGAGATGGTCGGCCTGTACTTCGCGGACGCGGACCAGCACCAGGAGCACCGCCTGTTCGTGGACCACGCCGTGCCGCGCTGCAAGTCGCGCGTCACCTACAAGGGCGCCCTGCAGGGCGCCGGCGCGCACGTGGTGTGGGTCGGTGACGTGCTCATCCAGGCCGAGGCCGAGGGCACCGACACGTACGAGCTCAACCGCAACCTGGTCCTCACCGACGGCGCCCGCGCCGACTCGGTGCCGAACCTGGAGATCGAGACGGGCGAGATCGAGGGCGCGGGGCACGCGTCGGCGACCGGCCGCTTCGACGACGAGCAGCTCTTCTACCTCATGGCCCGCGGCATCCCCGAGGTCGACGCCCGTCGTCTCGTCGTGCGCGGCTTCTTCGCCGAGCTGATCGACGAGATCGGCGTCCCGTCGGTCGAGGAGCGCCTGCTCGCGTCGATCGAGGCCGAGCTGGAGAAGTCGATGAGCGCCATCACCGGCGTCGCGGAGTGACACGGCGATGACCTCTCAGCTGGCCTGCATGGCCGACGACCTCGCCCCCGAGGAGGCCATGCTCGTGGAGCTCGACGGCGCGGACGGGGCCCCGGTCCCGGTCGCCGTCGTGCGCGACGCCGACGGCGACTGGCACGCCCTCTCGGACATCTGCTCGCACGGACAGGTCTCCCTGTCCGACGGGGAGGTCGAGGGCTGCCTGGTCGAGTGCTGGCTGCACGGCTCGCAGTTCGACCTGCGCACCGGCAAGCCGGTCCAGCTCCCCGCGACGCAGCCCGTGCCGGTGTACCCGGTGACCGTGGACGGCGACCGCATCCTCGTGGACGTCGACGAGCGGCTCGCCGTCGCGTCCTGACCTGCCTCAGACTTTCGCAACACAGACCTGGAGACACGAAGCATGCCCACCCTGGAGATCCGCGACCTGCACGTCAGCGTCGAGACCAAGGAAGGCGCCAAGCCGATCCTGCGCGGCGTCGACCTGACCATCAACTCCGGCGAGACGCACGCCATCATGGGGCCGAACGGCTCCGGCAAGTCGACCCTCGCCTCGGCCCTCGCCGGCCACCCGAAGTACACGGTGACCTCGGGCACCGTCACGCTCGACGGCGAGGACCTCCTCGCGATGACCGTCGACGAGCGCGCCCGCGCTGGCCTGTTCCTCGCCATGCAGTACCCGGTCGAGGTGCCCGGCGTGTCCGTGGCGAACTTCCTGCGCACCGCCAAGACCGCCATCGCCGGCGAGGCCCCCGCCCTGCGCACGTGGGGCAAGGAGGTCAAGGGTGCGATGGAGAACCTCCGCATCGACTCGACCTTCGCCGAGCGCTCCGTCAACGAAGGCTTCTCCGGCGGTGAGAAGAAGCGCCACGAGATCCTGCAGATGGAGCTCTTCAAGCCGCACTTCGCGATCCTCGACGAGACCGACTCCGGCCTTGACGTCGACGCCCTGCGCGTCGTCTCGGAGGGCGTGAACCGCGCCAAGTCGAACACCGACGTCGGCGTGCTGCTCATCACGCACTACACGCGCATCCTGCGCTACATCAAGCCGGACTTCGTGCACGTCTTCGTCGACGGCAAGATCGCCGAGGAGGGCGGCCCCGAGCTCGCGGAGCAGCTCGAGGAGAACGGCTACGACAAGTACGTCGGCACCGGCGCGACGATGGCCTGACCTCCTCTCGGGGAAGTCACCAGGAGCCGTCACCAGGAGGACAGCATGACCACCACCGACACCGTGCGCCCGTCGCTCACCGCGGCGGAGCTCGCGGCCGTGCGGGCGGACTTCCCGCTGCTCGGGCGCACGGTTCGGGGCGGTCGGCCGCTCGTCTACCTGGACTCGGCCGCGACGTCGCAGAAGCCGAACGTGGTGCTCGAGGCCGAGGTCGACTTCTACGAGCAGCGCAACGCCGCCGTGCACCGCGGCGCGCACCAGCTCGCCGAGGAGGCGACCGAGGCGTTCGAGGGCGCCCGGGCCGCTGTCGCGGGCTTCGTCGGGGCCGACGAGGGCGAGATCGTCTGGACGCCGGGCGCGACCGCCGCGATCAACCTCGTGGCCTATGCGTTCTCCAACGCGACGGCCGGGCGCGGGGGAGCGGCGGCCGAGCGGTTCCGCCTGGCGCCGGGAGACGAGATCGTCGTCACCGAGGCGGAGCACCACGCCAACCTCGTGCCGTGGCAGGAGCTGTGCGCCCGCACCGGCGCCGTCCTGCGCTGGTTCGGGGTCGACGACGAGGGACGGATCGACCTGTCCGACGTCGCGAGCGTGATCACCGACCGCACCCGAGTGGTGGCGTTCGGCCACGTGTCGAACGTGACCGGAGCGATCGCCCCCGTGGTGGAGCTGGTCGCCGCCGCGAAGCGAGTCGGCGCGCTCACGGTGCTCGACGCCTGCCAGTCCGTGCCGCACCTGCCCGTGGACCTGCACGCCCTGGACGTCGACTTCGCGGCCTTCAGCGCGCACAAGATGCTCGGCCCCACGGGCGTCGGCGCGCTCTACGGCCGGCGGGAGCTGCTCGAGGCGATGCCGCCGGTCACGACCGGCGGGTCGATGGTCGAGCTGGTCACCATGGCCGAGACCACCTACGCCCCGCCGCCGCAGCGGTTCGAGGCCGGTACGCAGATGGTCGCCCAGGCCGTGGGCATGGGCTGTGCGGCGCAGTGGCTCGACGAGCTGGGCATGAACCGCGTGGCCGAGCACGAGCGCGAGCTCGCAGCCGAGCTGGTGCGCATCGAGGAGATCCCCGGCGTGCGGATCATCGGCCCGGCCGACGCGCGCGACCGGCTCGCCGTCGTGTCGTTCGTCGTCGACGGCGTGCACGCGCACGACGTCGGGCAGGTGCTCGACGACAAGGGCATCGCGGTCCGCGTGGGGCACCACTGCGCGCAGCCGCTGCACCGCCGGTTCGGCGTGGCGGCGACGGCGCGCGCGTCGGCCTCCGTGTACACGACGGCCGAGGAGATCGCGGCATTCCGGGAAGCATTGGCGGGCGTGCGCGCGTTCTTCGGTGTGGACTGACGTAGGCGGAGAGGACAGCAGTGAGCTCGCTCGAGCAGATGTACCAGCAGGTGATCCTGGACCACGCGAAGCGCCCGCACGGGCGGGGCCTCGTGGACGCGCCCGCCGACCACCGGTCGGGGGAGTCGCACCAGGTGAACCCGACCTGCGGCGACGAGATCACGCTGCGTGTGGACGTCGACGGCACCACCGTGTCCGGCGTGTCCTGGGAGGGTCAGGGCTGCTCCATCTCGCAGGCGTCCGCCTCCGTGATGACCGAGCTGGTCACCGGGCACGACCTGGCCGACGTCGCCCGCCTGGACGGCGTCTTCCACGACCTCATGGCGTCGCGGGGCAAGGGCCTCGACGACGACGAGGCGCTGGACGCCATCGGCGACGCGAGCGCGTTCACCGGCGTCTCGCAGTACCCCGCCCGCATCAAGTGCGCGCTGCTCGGCTGGGCCGCGCTCAAGGACTCGCTGGCGCGCAGCGGCGCGCTGAGCTGAAGCCGACCTGAACCTGAGCCTGAACCTGAGAGGACACGATGACCGAGAACACGACCGACGCGGCCGCCCCGCCCGCCGCGGCGCCGACGCCCACCACGGCCGCCGACGTCGAGGAGGCCCTGCGCGACGTCATCGACCCTGAGCTGGGCATCAACGTCGTCGACCTGGGCCTCGTCTACGGCATCCAGGTGGACCAGAACAACATGGCCACCATCGACATGACGCTCACGTCGGCGGCCTGCCCGCTCACGGACGTCATCGAGGACCAGGCCGGCACCGCGCTGGAGGGTCTCGTCGACGGCTTCCGCATCAACTGGGTCTGGATGCCGCCGTGGGGCCCGGAGAAGATCACCGACGACGGGCGTGAGCAGCTGCGGATGCTGGGCTTCAACGTCTGATCGCGAGTCCGCCGTGTCGGATCGGCGAAGGTCTCGCCCTACCGGGCGAGACCTTCGTGCTTTCGTCAGGCCGGCGGGTCTTGCTGGCGGGCCGACCGGTGCCGGGAGCCGACTCTGCTTCAGGCGCCGGGTCGGCGCAGCCCGCGACGGAACGTCACGGCATGGCAGGTGCGTACCCGCGATCCGTTGCTGCGGCGGGTGGACACGCCGGCAGTGAGGCCAGCCCACGGGCGAGCAGCGTCACTTCGGTCCCGACGACGACGAACGACGCGCCCGCCTCGCGGCAGGCCTCGGCGACGAGGGGGTCCGACGCGTCGACGCCGACGACGCCTCCTGCCGCGCGCACCTCGCGGACGGTCCGGAGCGCCGCAGCCACGACGTCCGGGTGGGCGTGACCAGGCCGCCCCAGGGCGGCGGCGAGGTCGGGCGCGTCGAGGAGGACGCCGGACACACCGTCCAGGGCGACGAGGTCGGCGACCGCTGCCGCGACGGCGGGGGTGCCGACCTGGACGAGCACGGTGCCGCGCCCGCCGGTCGCACGCCGTACGACGCCCGCGACCTGCTGCGCGCCGTCGACCGAGCCGACCGGGACGACGAGGTCATGGACGCCGGCCTCCAGCAGTGCGCGCAGCGTCGCGTCGTCGGCCGCCCGGACCGCCGTCGTCACCGGGTAGCCGCGCGTCGCGCGGACCTGCACGACCGCGGACTGGACCGCCGCCCTGGTGCCGCGCGGGTCGTACTCGGTGTCGACGAGCAGCAGGTCGAGGCCGGAGTCCGCGCACGTCTCGGCGAGCAGTGGGCTCCCGCCTGCCAGCCACAGCCCGGTGAGGGCACCTTCGGCTCCTGCGGCGGCGAGGCCGCCCGCACCGCCGCGGCCGTCGTCGCGCATCAGTGCAGGCCCAGGAAGGCTTCGAGGGTGGGCGGCGTGGCGTGCAGCAGCGGCTCCTGCACGGGCTCGCCCGGGAACTCGCTCGCCTCGAAGAACCAGCGTTCCGATGCCGGCATGCCCCACTGCTGCGCGCGGCGCGGGTCGCTCACGTCCCACCGGATGGCCTCGCTCTCCAGGTCGATGAACTGGTAGTGCGTGGTGAACAGCTCGATGCGGTGCTGGTCGGGATCGCGCACGTAGAGGAACAGGGCGTTGCTGATGCCGTGGCGGCCGGGGCCGCGGTCGATCTCGTGCCCCAGGCCGAGCGATCCGGTGACGTCGGCGGCGTGGATGAGCGACGTCGCGTCCGGCACCGTGTACGCGAAGTGGTGCAGGCGCGGCCCGCGCCCATTGGTGAACACGAGGTCGTGCGTGTTGCCCTTCACCTCCATCCAGGTGCCCCAGAGCTCGTCGGTGCCGTCCTCGCGGTACTGGCCCGTGTACTCCGACATCCGCATCCCCAGCCCGGTCCAGAACGCGGTGGCGCCGCGCACGTCGTGGGTGACGGCCTGGAAGTGGTCGATGCGCTGCGGTGCGCCGGCGCGGAAGTCGTGGAAGTCCGCCATCTTGCGCGGCACCAGGTCCATCGACAACGTGAGCTCGACGTGCGTGCCGACGGCGTCGCGGAAGCGCAGCGTGGGCCCCTGGTGCGGGCGCTCGACGCGCTCGTGCTCGACGCCGGTCGCGGCGAAGTGCCGCTCGGCGGCGACGACGTCGGCGTCGGTGCGCACGCGCAGGCCCAGGCAGACAGCCTTCGCCTCGGCGGCCTGCTCGAGCACGAGGCTGTGGTGGGCGTCCTCCTCGAGCCCGCGGAGGTAGACGGCGTCGTCGGTCTCCGCGGTGACGACGAGGCCGATGACGTCGCGGTAGAAGTCGCGGCTCGCGGCGAGGTCGGTGACGGCCAGCACGACGTGGCTGGCGCGCGTCAGCGTGAACGGGGGAGCGGGGGCTGCGGTCGGAAGCATGCCTCCGAGTCTGGTGACGCGAGGCGGCCGGCGGAACTACCGATGTCCTGTGGGAGGCATACACCGGACATATGACGGGATGCTCGCCTACCATCAGAGGCTATGGAGCTGCGTCACCTGCGGTACTTCACCGCCGTCGTGGAGGCCGGGTCGATCACGGCCGCGGCGGCGCGCCTGCACCTGTCGCAGCCCCCGCTGAGCGTCGCGATCTCGAAGCTCGAGGCGGACGTCGGCGTCCCGCTGCTGGTGCGCACGCCGCGCGGCGTGGAGCCCACGAGTGCGGGCCGCTACCTGCTGGACGCGGCGTCGCGCGTGCTGGGGGAGGTGGACGACATCGTCGCGGCGCTGGGCCGGTTCGGTGCGGGCACCGCGGGATCGCTGACCGTGGCCGCCGTGCCGGTGCTGATGTGGCACCGCCTGCCCGCGCTGGTGCGGGCGCACGCCGCGGCCGCGCCCGACGTCGAGGTGCGCCTCGTCGACCCGCCCCCGTGGACGGCGATCGACATGCTCCAGCAGCGCACCGTCGACGTCGCAGCGGTCATGGTCGCGGACCCGCGCCGGTTCGTCGCCCGGCACGGCGGCGTGCTCGACGTCGTCGACTGGGGCGAGGTACCGCTCGTGGCGGCGCTGCCGCCGGACACGCCCGATGCCGGCGCCGAGGGCGAGGTGCTCCCGCTGCGCGCGTTCGACGGTGAGCTCCTGCTGCTGCCGCGCCGTACCGCCGCCGTGCCCAGCCTGCCCGAGGCGGTGGAGGCGGCGCTGCGCCGGTGGGGGGTGACGCCGTCGTCGATCCGGACGGTGGAGACGATCCAGTCGGGGATCCCGCTGATCGAGGCGGGGGTGGCCCGCGCGATCCTGCCCGACCCGGACCAGGCGAGCCTCGCGCGGTTCGACCTCACCGTGCGTCCGATCGAGCCCGAGCCCGCGGGATTGCGCGCACTGGTGCTCACGCGGCCCGGCGCCGCGGCGCGCGACCCCAAGGTGGCACGCTTGCTGGAGACCATCCGCGGAACCCTGCCGGATCCTGTGTGATCTCCGATATGATTCCCGGGACGACTGACGACGGGGCGGTCCGCCCGCGCGACGACGCGACAGGGCACCGCCGACCCACCGAGGAGGCACCTGTGGCCGTGGCCGTGAGCAAGGCCGAGCAGTGCTACGAGATCCTGCGCAAGGGGATCATGGAAGGCACGTTCGCGCCCGGGCACCGGCTGGTGATCGACCAGCTCGTGCGCGACTACGGCATCAGCTCCGTGCCTTGGCGCGAGGCGGTACGCCGGTTGGAGGCCGAGGGCTGGGTCGACATCGTGCGGAACGCCGGCGCCGTCGTGAAGACGTTCGACACGGGGTCCTGGGAGCGCACCATGCAGCTGCTCGCCCGGCTCGAGGGCTACGCCACCGCGCTCTCCGCCCCGAACCTGTCGGCCGAGGACCTGGAGCGCGCCCGCATCCTCAACAAGGAGATGGCGGCCGCCCTGGCGAACTTCGAGCCCGCCCGGTTCGGTGCCCTCAACCGCGAGTTCCACCAGCTGCTGTGCTCCCGCTGCGACGACGAGCGCCTCGCCGGCCTGGTCGAGGACGAGTGGA
Organism: Isoptericola sp. NPDC019482; assembly: GCF_040632295.1. Lineage (NCBI taxonomy): Bacteria > Bacillati > Actinomycetota > Actinomycetes > Micrococcales > Promicromonosporaceae > Isoptericola > Isoptericola sp. NPDC019482. Next base: position 96,930 of record NZ_JBEYBQ010000009.1, on the reverse strand, counting down.
CGCGGCTCGAGCTCATCCGGCGCTCCGCGTTCTGGTACGCGCCCGGCCGCGCGCACGCGTCGCTCGCCGAGCACGACGGCCTCGTCGACCTCATCGAGGGCGGCGCCGACCCGGACATGATCGAGACCGCCGCCCGCCGGCACGAGCTCAACACCGTCGTGGCCATCGCCGAGCACGAGGCGCAGCTGGCCGAGTCCTGAGGCGCGAGATCGAGGTAGCAGACGCGAGGTCGACCCACCGTGGGTCGACCTCGCGACGGGTACCTCGATCTCGGCGCGGCGCTCAGCCGGCGTGCTGCGTGACGTAGGCGCGGCCGTAGTCGTTGCCGTGCGGGATGCGCAGGGTGGTGTGCACGTGGAAGCGCGCGGGCCGCTGGTTGCTGAGCCAGACGCCGGCGTGGTGGTCCAGCTCGGTGAGCACGACGGGGCTGTGCACGCGGAGGTAGAACGGCTGCGTCCCGTCCGTCGCGCCGTACCAGGACACGAACGTCTCGGCGCGGTGCGCGTCGACGTCGGCCATGGTCAGCGCGCGCTGCGGGGCCGCGAGCAGGAGGAAGGCGTCCTCGACGATCGCGCGGAGCGTGCCCCACTGGTCGTCGGTCAGGGCGTCGGCGCGCAGGCCCTCGTACGGCACCACCCGGTTGTCGCGGAAGGCGCCGGCGACGTGCCGCTCGTCCGCGGGGTGCAGGCGGCCCTCGGGCATCGCCGGGTCCAGCACGGACGCGTAGACGACGGCCTCGGCACGCTGGTCCGCCGTCCACGACGCCGCCAGCTCCAGTGCGAGCCGCCGGCGCACCGCGAAGAGCGGGGGGCGGGCGCCGTCGGACTCCGCGGGCTCGGCCCCGAGGAACACGGGCGCGACGACGTGCCGGCCCGCCACTGACACGAAGCTCACCGCCACGTGGTGGCCGAAGAGCTGCCAGCCCCACGCGCCGTCGGGCGAGGGCTCGCCAAACAGCGCCACCCAGTAGCTGCGCTCGTTCATGAGGTCGGGCAGGCCCACGAGGTCGCCGAGGAACGCGTTGAGACCCATCGCCTCGCGGACGCGCGCGTACCCCTCCGGGCTGAGCGAGGCCGCCACCATCGCGAGGGCGGCGTCGGCCGTCTCAGCGGGGAGCTCCTCCAGCCGCAGCCCCGTGCGGTGGATGACGAACTCCGGGTTGCTCCACGCCCGCCACTCCCGGGCGTCGACCGCGTGCGAGACGGCGTCCCGCTGCCCGTCGTCGAGCAGGCCCAGGAACCGTCGCGCGGCCGCGGAGGGCGCGGGGTCGACGTCGGCCACGGGCTCGAGGCGGTGCACGTCGCGGACCGCGCCGTCGGTGGTGATGCCGACGAACGGCGCGTCGTACAGCGCGCGCCACGACGCCAGCAGCTCCTGCACGAAGCCGGGTTCCCGCTTGCGGGCCGAGAACTCCTCGTAGCCCAGGCCGCGCCACTGCGCGAGCACCGGGTCGTCGAGCTCGTACAGGTGGTCGCGGTAGCTCTCCGTGCCGAACGTGGGCGCGTCGGCGCCCGTCGTGACGCGGGCGGTGGAGAAGAAGTCGTCGAGCTGCTCGGTCATGCCGCCTCCTGAGCCGTCGTGGCCCCGGCTGTGGCGGCGCGGGCCGTCACGGCTCGCCGTGCGGCACGCTCGGCGCGGCGCTCCTCCCGGCCCTCGGGGTGGGACGCGGGGCTCGCTGCGAGCAGGGACCGGGTGTACTCGTGTCGCGGGTGGTCGAGCACCTGCCGCGTCTCGCCCTGCTCCACGAGCTCGCCGCCGCGCAGCACTCCCACGCGGTGCGCGACGTGCCGCACGACGCCCAGGTCGTGCGTGATGAACAGGTAGCTGACGCCGCTCGCGGACTGCAGGTCGGTGAGCAGCGAGAGGATCTGGGCCTGCGTGGACAGGTCGAGGGCGCTGACCGCCTCGTCGCACACGACGAGCCGCGGTCCGAGCACGAGCGCCCGCGCGATGGCGACCCGCTGCAGCTGCCCGCCGGACATCTGGGACGGGTACCGGGTCAGGTGCTCCGTCGTGAGGCCCACCTGCTCGAAGGCCTCGGCGGCCCGACGACGCCGCTCGTCCCGGTCGCCGAGCCCGTGCCGGGCCAGCGTCTCGGTGAGCGCCCGGCCCGCCCGGTGTCGTGGGTTCAAGGACGCGGCCGGGTCCTGGTAGACGGCCTGGACGTCGCGCCGGTAGGCGAGCGGAGTGCGTCGTCCTAGCGTGGCGACGTCCTGGCCGTCCACGAGGATCGTGCCGCCGCTGACGTCCGCCAGCCGCAGGATCGCGCGGCCGGTGGTGCTCTTGCCCGAGCCGGACTCGCCGACCAGCCCGTACGTCTCGCCGGGCGCGATGGTGAAGCTGATGCCCTTGACGACGGTGAGGGCGCGTCGGCGCCACCCGGCCGCGCCGGCGACGTCGTAGTCCACGCGCAGGTCGCGGACGTCGAGCAGGGGAGCGTCGCCCTGAGCCGTGCCGGTCGCGGTGCCGGTCATGCGGTCACCTCCGCGTCGTGGTGGGAGTCGTGGTGGGAGTCGTGGTGGGTGTCGTGGGTGTCGATATCGGCGTCCGCCGTCGGGTGCGCGGCCAGCAGCGCCGCCGTGTACGGCTGCTGCGGGCGGTCGAAGAGGTCGACGACGTCCGCGACCTCGACGAGCTCGCCGCGGTACAGCACGGCCACGCGGTCGCAGGTCTCCGCGGCGACGCCGAGGTCGTGCGTGATGTTGACGATCGCCATGCCGAGGCGGTCGCGCAGGTCGAGCACGAGGTCGAGCACCTGGCTCTGCGTCGTGACGTCGAGGGCCGACGTCGCCTCGTCGAGGATGAGGAGGTCGGGCTCGCCCGCCAGCGCGATCGCGATGGCGACGCGCTGCGCCATGCCGCCGGAGAACTGGTACGGGTACTGGTCGAGCCGGCGCTGCACGTCGTTCACGCCGACGAGGTCGAGCAGCTCGGCCGCCCGGGCCCGCGCGTCGCGCCGCGACAGCGGGTGGTGCGCGCGCAGCACGTCGACGAGCTGGCGGCCCACCGTGTGCACGGGGGAGAGGTTGGCCTGCGGGTTCTGGAGGACGACGCCGAGCCCCGTCCCACGCACGGCCCGCAGCTCGCGCTCGGAGCAGCCCGCCAGCTCGGTGCCGTTCAGGCGGATCGAGCCGCCGGTCAGGCGCACGCCCGGCGGCAGCAGCCCCAGCACCGCCTTCGCAAGCATCGACTTGCCCGAGCCCGACTCGCCCAGCAGGCCGAGGATCTCGCCGCGGCGCACCCGCAGGGAGACGCCGTGCACCAGCGTGACGGTGGAGCCGTCCGGGCGGTCTGCGACGATCGTCGCGTCGCGGACGTCGAGCACGGCGGCGTCACTGCGGTCGTCGTCGGCATCGCCGTCGGCCGCGGCCCTGCCTGGTCCGACCGGGGCGGTGGCGACGGGCGGGGCATCGACCGCAGCGACGTCCGCCGTGCCGTCTGCGGCGGACGCTGCCGCGCGCACCTCCGCGAGCGTGGGCGAGGCGGGCGGCCGCTGGCGGCCGAGCAGCGCGGTGCGCCGCCGGCCGGTGGTCCGGCGGCCGGACAGTGCGTCGTTGATGCCGTCGCCGAGGAGGTTGAACGCGAGCACGGTGAGCAGGATCGCGATGCCGGGGGCCACGGCCATGAGCGGCTGGTCGGCCTGGTGCTCCGCGGCGACGCCGAGCATGCCGCCCCACGACGGCTGGTCGTCGCCCAGCCCGAGGCCGAGGAACGACAGCGCCGCCTCGACCTTGATCGCCGAGCCGAGGAAGACGGCGGCCTGCACGGCGAGCGGGCCGGCGAGATTCGGCAGCACCTGGCCGAACACGATCTGCCGCTCGCGCAGCCCGGACACGTGCGCCGACTCGACGTACAGCTTCTTGCGCTCGGTGAGCGTGATGGCCCGCGTCATGCGGGCGAAGTTCATGCAGAACACCAGCCCGATCGCGAGCACCAGCACGGCCATGCCGCGGCCCAGGATCGCGATGACGACGAACCCGACCATGAGGCCGGGCAGCGCGTCGGCGATGTCGAGCCCGCGGGAGCCGATCCGGTCGTACCAGCCGCCCTTGTACCCGAGCACGAGCCCGATCGGCACCCCGATGAGCATCGCGACGAGCACCGATCCGCCCGCCACGACCAGCGCGGTGCGGGCCCCGTAGATCAGCTGGCTGAGCAGGTCCTGGCCGAGGTCGGCGGTGCCCAGCGGGTGGTCCGCCGTCGGACCGGACAGGGGCGCGTCGAAGTCGGTGGCCTCCGGCGCGTACGGGGCGAGCAGCGGCGCCGCGACCGCGACGACCACGAGGACGGCGACCACGACGACGGCGAACAGCGTGGACGGCTGACGGCGCAGCCGGTGCCACGCCTGCGCGACGCCGCGCGCCTGCGCACCGGCGGGGGACCGGTCGGCGGGGTCGAGGATGACGGCGTTGCTCACTGGGGCCTCGCTTGCGGGTTGATGAGTCCGTAGCAGATGTCGATCACGAGGTTGACGACGATCACGAGCGTCGCGGTGACGAGCACGACGCCCTGCACGACGGGGAAGTCCTGCCCGATGACGCTGGTGAGCATGAGGCTGCCGAGCCCGGGCAGGGCGAACACCTTCTCGACGACGAAGCTCACGCCGATGAGGATCGCGAAGGTGACGCCCGTCGAGGCCAGGACGGGCACGAGGGCGTTCTTCACGCCGTAGCGGGCGATCTGCGTGCGGCGGGGCACGCCCGCCGCGGTGAGGGTGTCGGCGTACGGGGCCGACATCGAGGTGACCATCGCGGCCCGCGTCTGGCGGGCGATGATCGCGCCGCCCGTGACGCCGAGGGCGAGCGACGGCAGCACCAGGCCGCGGAGCCAGGCGAGCGGGTCCGCCGTCAACGGCGTCCAGGCGACGATCGGCACCCAGCCGAGCTGCACCGCGAAGACGGTGGTGAGCAGCAGCCCGAGCCAGAACTCGGGGATCGCGAGCCCGAGCACCGTGCCACCCGTGACCAGGCGGTCGGCGAGGGTGCCGGGGCGGGTACCGGTGAACACCCCGGCGCCCACCCCCAGCACCAGCGCCACGACGATGCCGCCCACCACGACCGACAGGGTGGCCGGGAGCCGCTGCGCGAGCAGGTCGGTCACCGGCATCCCGGCGCGGAACGACGTCCCCAGGTCCCCCGTGAGCAGCGCGCCGAACCACTCGACGAACCGCTCCAGCGGCGGCCGGTCGAGGCCCAGCTGGGCCTCGACGTGGGCGATCGCCTCGGGGGTCGCGGACGTACCGAGCATCGCGGCGGCGGGGCTGCCGGGCACGAGGTACGTCAGGGAGAACACCAGGATCGAGATGACCAGGAGCTGCGGGACGGCGAACAGCAGCCGGTAGGCGACGAGCTTGCCCATGTCAGCTCGCCGGGCGCAGCGCGCGGTAGTTCACGAGGTTGGTCTCCCACGGCTGCGTGGGCGCCTCGACGTCCGTCACGGTCGTCGTGTTCCAGGCGAGCAGCTCCTCCCCGGCCACGTGGGCGCAGGTCAGGGCCTCGTCGGAGATGATCTTCGTGACCTTCGCCCACAGGGCGTCCGCCTCGTCGCCGGTGCCGGCCGCGATGGCGGCGTCGGCGGCGGCCTTGAGCTCGTCGCTCTCGACGCCGGACGGGTTGCCCGGCGCGTCGGCGGAGAACCACGCCTTGTACCAGTCGAAGGGCGTCAGCTCGTCGTTGCCGCCGAGCCCGAGCGGGTACTTGCCGCTGTTCCACTCGGAGAAGTACTGGGGCGGCGGCGCGCTCTGCACGGTGACCTTCATGCCGATCTCGCCCATCTGCTCGGCGTAGATCTTCATCTGGTTCTCGTTGAACACGGTCGCGAGCATGTCGGCGTCGACGGGCGGGTTGCCGGCCGAGTCGTACAGCTCCTGCGCCTTCGCGGCATCGTGGGTGTATCCGGCGATGTCCGGGTCGTAGCCCTGCTCGCCCTCGGAGAAGTGCTGGGTGCGGACGGTCCAGTCCGGCTCGAGCTTGGCCAGCACCTCGGTGTCGATGGCGGTGCACGCCGCCTGGCGCACGGCGACGTCCTCGAACATCCCGCCCGGACCCCGGTCGAAGAAGATCGGGTTGTTGCGGATGGCGGGGTACGACAGGCGGTCGACGCCGGGCGTGCCGTCCAGGGTGGTGAACTGGTTGGTCTCGGTGTCGGTGAGGTCGATCTCGTCGTTGGCCAGCGCCGCCGAGGCCGCGTTGTCCTCCGGGATCGCGACGAGCTGCACCGTCTCGAAGCCCACCGGGTCGCCCCAGTAGTCCTCCGCGGGGCCGAAGACGAGCCGCGTGCCGGGCACGGACGCCGCCTCGTCGTACGCCCAGGGGCCCGTCCCGAGCGGGACCTGGGCGATGGTGCCGGCCTCGATCGCCTTCGGGCTCGCCATCGGTGCGGCCCGGGTGGTCAGCGTGGTGAGGAGGGACGGCGTCGGCTCGCTGAGGTTGAGCTTCACCGTGTGGTCGTCCACCACGTCGATCGAGGAGATCACCTGGAACGGCCCGGCGTACGGCCCGGGGGTGCTCTGCACCGTCTCGAGGTTGACCTTGACGGCCTCGGCGTCGAACGGCGTCCCGTCGTGGAACGTGACGTCGTCGCGCAGGGTGAGCGTGAGCGCGTCGTCGGTCTGCTCCCACTCCGTGGCGAGGACGGGCTCGATCTCGCCGTCCGCGCCGAGCGCGACCAGGTTCTCGTAGGGGATGCGCAGGAACCCGGCCTCCATCTCGGCGCCGGGGGCCCAGCTCTCGGGGAAGCCGCCCCAGTTGACCCGCAGGACGGAGCCGGGCACGGGGCCCGAGCCGCCGTTCGCGGCGGGGGAGGCGCCCGGGTCCTCGGCGGCACCGCCGGAGGTGCAGGCGGTGAGGCCCAGGGTGAGGAGTGCCGCGGTGGCGAGCCCGCGCACCAGGAAGGTCGGCCCGGGGCGCGACGTGGACTTCGGCGTGAACATCGACATGGTGGGGGCGCCTCCTTGCGCCGGCATGCACGGGTTCGAGGGGAGGCCTGGGCGGGGGCACCGGCGCTCGCGCCGGGCCCCGCTCGGGCGGGTCAGTCAGGCAGTCGGGTCAGATCGGGAGGTTGAACAGGCGGGCGGCGTTGCCCGCCAGGACGAGCTCGCGCTCGGCGTCGGTGATCTCCAGCTCGTTCTTGACGAACTCGACGCCCTGGCTCATCCAGCCGTAGAACACGGGGAACGAGGACCCGAACAGGTAGTGGTCGGCGCCGCCGATCGCGATCGCCGCCTCCACCTGCTGCTTGCCCCACGAGTGGGGGTGGGTCATGTCGAAGAACAGGTTGTTGTCGAGGTAGCTCTGGATCTTGTCGCCGCCCGTCGGGTCGAGGCGCGTGAGCGACTCCGCCTTGTTCGACGCGTGCGGCATGAGCAGCGCCTGGTTCGCGAACCAGTTGCCGCCGAACATGGTGTGGATGAAGCGCAGCCCGGGCATGCGGTCGAACATGCCGCTGAACAGCTCGCGCCCGACAGCGGTGGCCTGGTCGACGATGCGCCCGTACTCGCGGCGCAGGTTGGTGTAGTCGACGACCGATCGCCACTCCACCGGCAGCGGGGTGTGGTGCGCGATGACCGGGATGTCGAGCTTCTCGATCTCGCGCAGGTACGGCTCGAAGACCGGGTCGTCCAGGTAGAGCTGCCCGTAGTGGCAGGCGAGCTGGACGCCGACGGCGCCGAGGTCGATGCAGCGCTTGAGCTCGTCGATGTTCTCCTTGCCGCCCCACGGTGGCACGCACGCGGTGAAGAACAGCCGGCCGTCCGACCGCTTGACGATGTCGGCAGCGTTGTCGTTGACGGCCTTGCAGGTCTCGAGGTCGAGCCACTCCTGCCAGACGGGCACGCGCATGATGCCGTAGTCGACGCCGGCGTCGTCCATCGCGGCGAGCTTCGCCTCGGCGGAGTAGTCGCCCTCGACGTAGTTGAGGTTCTGGTGGCCCGCGGGCTTCTCCAGGATGAGGTGCTTCTTGCCGCTGGCCATCGTCTCGACGCGGGCGATCTCCCCGAAGCCGCGCGGGGCGCTGTTCAGGAAGCCGTTCAGGATCTTCTCGTTGGTGAAGAGGTCCTCGGGCAGGTGGTGGATGTTGATGTCGACGACGGTCATGTCGCTGGCTGCTCCCGTCTCTGCGGTCGTTCCCTGAAGCACATCGGCGTGCGACCCGCACCGGCGCGGTGGGCTCTTGCGTTCAGGAGGTTCACACGGCGCTCGCAGCATCGCGGGCGTCGTGCCTGTGGTACTCATGAGCGACCCGACGGATCGTCAGATCGTGTGAGAAATCATATGCAGATCCGACGAGACGGATCAACCCTCGAGGCGCGAGCACGGCGGGTGAAGGTCGTACCTTCCCCGGTTTCGTGCCGCTAACGGGCGAAAATCTCACGGCCGCAGCATCGCTCCCGGCCCCACTCCTGACGTTCCACACTTGAAATCGTGTAGGAAATGTTCCTACGATCGGCCCACGCTTCACCGTCGAGCGAGGGACCCGCACCGTTGCGGACCGTCCGCCTCCTCGACCTCTCCCGGACGACGAGGCACCAGGAAGGCGCCCGATGAACCATCTGATCTCCCGCGACGTCGAGTACACCCACGACGGCACCCGCATGATCGGCGCGCTGCGCGCGCCGGCCGGGGCCCGGAACGCGCCCGGCGTGCTGCTCCTGCACGACGCCTTCGGCCTGAGCGACGACATGCTCGCGATCGCCGAACGGCTGGCGGGCCTGGGCTACGCCGTGCTCGCCGCCGACGTGTGGGGCGAGCGGGCCCGGCCGCGCACGCAGGGCGAGATCGGCCCGCTGATCGGCGCCATGGTCGCGGACCGTCGGCGCTGGGCGGCGCGGGTCGCGGCCGCCCACACGGCCGCGGCCGAGCAGCCCGAGATCGACGACGACGCGATCGTCGCGCTCGGGTACTGCTTCGGCGGCTCCTCGGCGCTCGAGCACCTGCGCACGGGCGGTGCCGTCCGCGGCGTCGTGAGCGTGCACCCGGGCCTGGACCTGCTCGACGCCGACGCCGGCTGGGGCGCCTGCGACCCCACCGCCCGCGTGCTGCTGTGCACCGGCGCCGAGGACCCCATGGCCACCGCCGCGCAGCGCGACTCCTTGCAGCGGGCCATGACCGGCGCGGGCCTCGACTGGGAGACCGACCTCTACGGCGACACCCGGCACGCCTTCACCAGCCCGCACGCCCGGTTCTCGCCGACGCCCGAGGCGGTCGCGTACCACCCGCGCAACGCGGAGCGCGCCTGGGACGCCACGACCCGCTTCCTGCGCGAGCTCGCCCGCGACCTGAGCCCCGCCGTCGTCGGCTGACGCCGCGACCCCGAACCACCCCACCAGAGACGAGGACGTCCATGCCAGATCCCCAGCTCGACATCGCCATCGTCGGCGCCGGCCCCGCGGGCCTGGCCGCCGCGCTGCGGCTGCACCAGCGGGGCTTCCGCCCGCGCATCTACGAGACCGTGGCGGAGCTCCGGCCGCTCGGCGTCGGCATCGACGTCAAGGTGTACGGCACCAAGGAGCTCGAGGAGCTCGGCCTGCTCGAGGAGTTCCGGGCCATCTCCGTCGACGCGCGCGACTCGATCTTCTACAACAACCACGGCCAGGAGATCTACGCCGAGCGCTGCGGCGTGCACATGGGCTACCTGCACGAGCAGCGGTTCGTGCACCGCGGCCACCTGCAGATGCTGCTGTACCGCACGGTGCTCGACCGCCTCGGCGCGGACTCCGTGATGCAGGGCGTGCGCACGCTCGGCTACGCGCAGGACGGCGACGGCGTCACGCTCGACGTCGAGCACGCGGACGGCACGCGCGGCCAGGTCCGCGCGGACGTGGTGGTGGCCGCGGACGGTATCAACTCCGTGGTGCGGCGGCAGATGCACCCCGAGAGCGCCGACCCGCACTACTCGGGCATCACCATGTACCGCGGCACCACGCTCATGGAGCCGTACCGCGACGGGCACACCATCCTGCACATCGGCGCCCCGCAGATCGCGACCATGATCGTGTACCCGATCGCCGACGACTTCGAGGGCACGGGCAGGACGCTCGTGAACTGGGTGGTGGAGCGCGAGCGCGACGAGACGGTCGAGGACTGGAACGCCGTCGGCGACGTCGCCGAGATCGTGCCGCTCTTCGACACGGTGAAGCTGCCCTTCCTCGACGTGCAGCAGATGCTGCGCGACGCGCGCGAGGTCTACCTCTTCCCGTTGATCCGGCACGACCCGCTGGAGTCCTGGACCGACGGCCGCGTGGTGCTGGTCGGCGACGCCGCCCACGCCATGTACCCGCGCGGCGGCAACGGCGCCTGCCAGGCGATTGTCGACGGCGCCGTGCTCGCGGAGAAGCTCGCCACGATCGACGAGCCCGCCGCCGCGCTGAAGGCGTTCGAGGCCGAGCGGCTGCCCAAGGTCAACGGCATGGTCATGGCGCACCGAGGCGAGGGGTACGAGGTGATCCGCCGCATGGTCGCCGACCGCACGAACTGCGAGCCGTTCGAGGACATCGAGGCGGTGCTGCCGCTGGCCGAGGCCGACGAGATCTTCAGCAGGTACCACGCGATGGTCGGCCAGCCGCGACCCGGCTTCAAGGCCGGGGAGACCACCGGCTTCCGCACCGAGCACGCGCTGACCGCGGTGCGACAGGGGTGAGGGAGGACAGCATGGGCCACGAGACCCACTGTGGGACCAGTCCGGTGACCACCAGTCCGGTGACCGGTCCGGTCACCGAGGCCGACGCCGCGACCCGCGCCGAGATCCTCGCGCTCGAGGCGCGCCGGCGCGACGCCCTCGTGGCGGGGGACGTCGACGCGTTGGACGCGATGTTCGACGACGCCCTCGTGCACGTGCACGCCCCCGGGCTGGTGCACACGAAGGCGCAGCTGCTGGAGCACGTCGCCACGCGGCGCGCGTACGTCGACGTCGTCCGCGACGACCTCCGGGTGCGTCTCGTCGGCGACGTCGGCGTCGTCACCGGGCGCATCGTCAACCACATGCGCGGACCCGACGGCGCCCCGCGGGTGCTCGCCGGCGTCGTCACGCAGGTCGTCGTGCGCGGCGCCGACGGCGCCTGGCGGTTCGTCAGCTTCCAGATGACGCCCGACGGCGAGCAGGTCTGGGGCGCACTGCCGTCGGAGCAGGCCGCCGCAGGAGACTCCGAGACGAACGAGGGGGACGCACGATGAGGCTCGCACGGTTCCGCGTCACGGACGGCACCGACGGCGGGCGCGGACCCGTTCGCCTGGGGCGGGTGGACGGTGACGTCGCCGCGCCCCGGACGCTCACGATCACCGACGTCTCCGGCGTCGCGGGCGCCTCGCTGCGGGCGATCCTGCCCGACCTCGGCGCGCGGCGGGCGTCGCTCGCCGGGGCGACGGGGGAGACCTACGCCCTGTCCGACGTCGTCCTCGAGGCACCGGTCGACGACCCGCAGAAGTACCTCGGCATCGGCATGAACTACGCCGCGCACGCCGAGGAGGCGCGGCAGGCCGGCATCCCGGTGCCCACCAGCCAGCTGTGGTTCAACAAGCAGGTCTCGTGCATCGTCGGCCCGCACGCCGGCGTCGTGAAGCCCGAGGTCTCGGACGAGCTGGACTACGAGATCGAGCTCGCCGTCGTCATCGGGAAGCGGTGCAGGCACGTCGCCGCCGCCGACGCGCGCTCCGTGATCGCGGGGTACATGGTGGCGAACGACGTGTCGGTGCGCGACTGGCTGCAGAAGCGTTCGCCCACGTTCACGCTGGGCAAGTCGTTCGACACGCACGGCCCGCTCGGCCCGTGGCTGACCACGGACGACGAGGTGCAGGACCCGCTCGACCTGGGGATGCGGCTCACCGTGAACGGGGAGGTGCGCCAGGACTGGCGCACCGACGACATGATCCACGACGTCTACGAGCAGATCGCGTACCTCACCCAGGTGATGACGCTCGAGCCGGGCGACGTCCTGGCCACCGGGACGCCGTCGGGGATCGGCGCGCCGACGGGTCGCTTCCTCAAGGTCGGCGACGTCGTGCGCGCGGAGATCGAGGGCCTCGGGGCACTCGAGAACACCGTCGTCACCGAGCCGGACCAGGCGGCGTGACCGTGGGCCGCCGCACGACCGTCGACGTGCCGGGGTTCGCGCACGCGAACCCGGTGCCGGTGGCGAGCCGGATCGGGCCGTTCCTCGCCACCGGCGTGCTCACCGGGCGGGACCCGGACACGCGGGAGATGCCGGACGGCCTCGACGCGCAGTGTGCGAACGTCTTCCGGCACGTGTGCGCCGTGCTCGCCGCGGCCGGCGGCGGCCCCGGGGACATCCTCAAGCTGACGGTGCATCTCGTCGACCCCGGCGACCGCGAGGCGCTCAACCGGGAATGGACGGCCCTGTTCCCGGACCCGGCGGACCGTCCGGCCCGGCAGGTCGTGGCCGCCACCCTCGGCGGCGGCGCGCTGGTGCACGTCGACCTGCTTGCCGTGCTTGAGGAACCTCGGGGTGGGGGGCGGGTCGGCTGACCGGCATCCGCCTGCGACTTGCTCCCCTGCGACGTCGCGAAGATGACGGTTCGGCGGACGTCGCGGTCTCAGGTACGTCAGCTGTCGGGGGCCGGGCTCAGGCGAGCAGGGCGGCCGTCGCCTCCACCGTGCGCGGCACCCACCACGCCCAGTCGTGGCCTCCGGTCACGACCTGCGACGACACGTCCGCGCCACGGAGCACGAGGGCGCGGGCCAGCTCCTCAGACGCCGCGGCGCCCTCGTACCGGCCGGCCTGGAGGCGCACACGCACCCGCGGTGCGACGCGCGCCAGTGGTTCCACCAACGCACCGGGCGGGTAGCGCCAGAGTGACGGCGACTGCGCGACCGCGGCGCCGACGACGTCGGGGAAGCGCGCCACGGCGAACAGCGCGGACAGCCCGCCGAAGCTCGACCCGGCGACGACTGCGCGGCGCGGATCGACGTCGACCCGGTGACCGCCCACGCCCTCGCGTCGCAGCCGCGGCACCAGGTGCTCGCCCACCCACCGGGCGACCCCGCCGGGCACGCCGAGCACCCGGGCGCGGTCGGGCCCCGAGGCCACCATCACCGCCGCGACGGGCGGCAGCGCCCTTGCGGCGACGGCGTCCGCGAGCACGCGTGCGGTGCCGAGCCGCTCCGCGTGCGCCTCGCCGTCGAGCAGTATCAGAAGCGGCAGCGGCTCCCCGGCGGGGCGCTCGGGCGCCCACCACCAGACGCGCGGCTCGTCGGCTCGGGTCGCCAGGAACGGCGGGACGGCGGAGACATCGCCGAACCCCGCCAGCCAGGGCCGCTCGCCGGCTCCTGGCAGCCAGAGCACCGAGCTCGCCACGCCGCGGCCCGCGCCGTGGCCCCGGGGGTTGAGCGGGTCCGTCCGGCCCGGGGCGCCCGGGTCGCGCAGGCCACGGGCCCACCAGCCGGGATCCTGCCGACCGTCATGGCCGCCGTCGTGCACGAGGAAGCGGTAGCTCGCCTCCCAGTCGTCCGGGACGTCGAACGTGCCCTGCCACCAGCCGTCCGGACGGGGCGCGAGGTCGCAGACCTCCGGGCGCTGCGGCTGCCACCACCCGTTCGCGGCCAGCGCCACGGCCCGCGCCCCGGGCGCATGCAGCCGGAACGTCACGTGAGCCCTCCTGCCCGGGCGCAGCACGGCGTCCGGGCTGCGCCGTTCCCCGAGCGCTGCCGGCGGCTCCGGCGCCCGGAGCACCTCGACCGCGGCGCGCCCGGCGGGCCGGGGGAGCGGGGTCCAGTCGTCCCAGCCCGTCATACCGGCACCACCAGCGGCAGGCCGGAGACCGGGTGGTCGAGCACGCACACCTTCTGCCCGTAGACCTCGGCGACGCGCTCCTCGGTGATCACGGCGCGCGGGTCGCCGTCCGCCACGAGGCGGCCGCGGTGGAACACGGCGACGCGGTCGGCGTACCGGGCGGCGAGCGTGAGGTCGTGCAGCACGACGACGACGCACGCGCCCGCGTCGGCCAGGCGCCGGGACGTGCGCATCACCGCCTCCTGGTGGCGCAGGTCGAGCGCGGCGGTCGGCTCGTCGAGCAGCACCAGCGGCGTCTCCTGCGCGAGCACGCGCGCGAAGACCGTGCGCGCCAGCTCGCCGCCCGACAGCGTGGTGGCGTCGCGGCCCGCCAGGGCTTCGAGGTCGGCGTCGGCGAGGGCGGCGTCGACGACGGACTCGTCCCGGTCCGACGCGCGGTGCGGGATGCGGCCCATCGCGACGATCTCTCGGACGCTGAACGCGAACCGCACGTCGTGCTGCTGCACCATGACCGACCTCTGCCGCGCGAGGTCGGCGGCCTTCCAGTCGTCCGGCGCGCGCCCCGCGACGAGCAGGCGGCCCGACGTCGGCGCCCGGTCCCCGGAGACGAGGCCGAGCATCGTGGACTTGCCCGCGCCGTTGGGACCGACGAGCGCCACGACGCTGCCCGCGTGCAGCTCCAGGGACACGTCGTCGAGCAGGGTGTGCTCGCCGACACGGAACCCCACGCCTTGCGCCTGCACGACCGGGGCCTGGACGGTGGGAGTCACGAGCCCACCCCCGGCCGCTCGCGCAGCACGAGCCACAGGAAGAACGGCGCGCCGAGCGCGGACGTGAACAGGCCGATCGGCACCTCCGACGGCGGCGCGACGGTGCGCGCGGCGGTGTCCGCGAGCACGATGAGCAGGCCGCCCACCAGTGCGGACATCGGGATCAGTGCCCGGTGCGCGGGCCCGAACGCCATCCGCACGATGTGCGGCACGACCAGGCCGACGAACCCGATGATCCCGGCGAACGCCACGGTGACGGCGGTGAGCAGCGCCGTCACGACGACCAGCACCGCCCGCGCACGCGTCACGTCGAGGCCGAGGTGGCGGGCCTGCCGCTCGCCGAGGGTGAGCATGTCGAGCCGCCGGTGCATCCCGACCAGCACGCCGACGCCGGTCACCACGACGACGGCCCCGATCGCGAGCTCCGTCCAGTCCACGGAGGCGAGGGAGCCCATCTGCCAGAAGACGATGTCGCGGAGCTGGTCGTCGTCGGCCATGAAGGTGCAGAACCCGGTGACCGACGCGCACGCGGCCCCGACCGCGATGCCGACCAGCAGCAGCCGGGACGTGCCCGTGCCGCGGTCGGGCCGGGCGAGCGCGTAGATGAGGGCGGTGGCGAGCAGGCCGCCGGCGAACGCCGCGGCGGGTACCACCCAGGTGGAGCCGGCGGCGGGCAGTGCCACGATCGCCAGCACCGCCCCGGCGGACGCGCCGCCGCTCACGCCGATGACTCCCGGGTCGGCCAGCGGGTTGTTGAACAGGCTCTGCAGCGCGGCGCCCGACGCCGCGAGGGCCGCCCCGGCCAGCGCGCCGAACAGCACGCGCGGCATGCGTAGGTCCATGACGACAGTCGTGGCGAGGCGCTCGCCGCCGTCGCCCGCGCCGAAGAGCTCGTGGGCGACGACGGCGAGCACGTCGCGCGGCGCGAGCCCGATCGGGCCGATGCCGATCGAGAGGACGACGGCGACGAGCAGCAGCACGCCGCCACCGGCGAGGCCGGCGACGAGCGGCGCCCGGCGGACGGACCCGGTGCGGAGGTTCACTCCGCCGTCTCGGCGAGCGCCTGCGCGAGGGCGAGTGCACCGGCGCCGGAGGCCGGGCCGCTCACCTTGATCTGGTCGTCCGGCATGACGATCACGCGGTTCGCCTGGCCGGCGGGGGTGTCGAGCAGCGTCGGGAAGGCGGCGGCGAAGCCCTCGAGCCCGCCCCACTCCTCGAGGTCGGCGGTGCCGAGGAGCAGCACGTCGGGCTCGGTGCCCAGCAGGCCCTCGTCGCTGTAGTCGCGCGAGAACCCGCGCAGCTTCGCTTCGACGCCCACGCTGGTCACGCCCAGCGCCTCGGCGACGTCGGCCCCCGCGGTGCCCGTGCCGACGACGGCGTTCGCGCCACCCGCGCCGGACGACGTCACCTGGAGCACGCGCAGGTCGCCGAGCCCGGACGCCGTCTCGGACGCCTCGGCGAGCTGGGCGTCGACGTCGGCGGCGAGCTCCTCGCCCGCCTCGTCGACGCCGAGGTAGGACGCGACGGCGCGGATCTTGTCGCCGGTGCTCTGCTGGTCGTCGACGACGACGGCGTCGACGCCCGCCTTGCGGAACTGCGCGGCGACGTCGCCGTGGCGGGCGGTGTTGTTGCCGATGAACAGCGTGCCGCCCACCGACAGCAGGCCCTCGGTGCCGGTCTCCTGGCTGAACTCGTACTGCTCCGGTGCGTTCAGGGAGATCTCGGACGCGCTGTTGGTGGGTGCCGCGTACACGAGGTCGGCCAGCCCCAGGCCGCCGAGGATCTCCGCGACGTCGTCGCCGCCCACGATGATCTTGCTCGCGTCGGTCACGGTGACCTCCGTGCCCGTGCCGTCCACCACGTCCACGGGCAGCGCGGGCTCGGCGTCGACCGACGGCACGTCCGACCCGGCCGCGAAGGTCCAGCCGTCGGGCAGGTTCTCGGGCTCAGCGGCGTCCGCGGCGTCCGCGGCGACGTCGGCCGAGGCGGCGGGCGCGCCGTCGGAGGTGTCGGCGCCGTCCGGCGAGCAGGCGGCGAGACCGAGCGCGAGGGCGGCGACGGCGAGGGACGGGACGAGGCGGGACCGGGTGCGCACGGAGGCTCCTGGTGGACAGGCCGAGACGAACCCGGCAGCGACTAAGGCAAGGCAACCCTAATCAGTTGCTCGATGGTCGCGTAAGCCTCAGGCGAGTGGGGTGGTTCACACTCCGGCGTCATCTCCCGGGTCGTGCCGTGCTCGCGTGCGGGCGCCACGGCCTGCTTCGGAATGGGTGAGCGGCGGCTGATCCAGGCGAGGGCGTCGTCGGCGACAGCGTCCAGGTCGCGGCCACCGTGATCCGTGCATGTCGGTGGGAGTGCTCAGGGCTGGTGCGGCGCGGGCCCGGAGGAGCCGCGGAGCACCAGCTGGGTGGGCAGCCGGATCTGCTCGGGCTGCGTCGAGACCCCGGCGAACTGGTCGATGAGCAGCTCGACCGCGAGCCGGCCGGCGTGCGAGCCGGGGCCGCCCAGGGTCGTGAGGGAGGGGTGCATGTACTCGGCGGCGAAGATGTCGTCGAAGCCGATCACGCTCACGTCGTCGGGAACGCGGACGCCGCGCTGAGCGAGCCGGCGCACGACGCCGATCGCGAGCAGGTCGTTGTGGGCGACGAAGGCGGTCGCGTCGGTCCGCAGGGCGCCGTCGGCGGCGGCGCCGCCGTTGGCGACGTTCGGGGTGTAGGGGCCGACGCGGTGCGCGGTCAGGCCGTGCTCCTCGGCGCCGGCGCTGAGGGCCGCCCACCGGGCAGCGCCCATCCAGGACCCGGGCGGTCCGGCGCAGTAGGTGAAGCTCTGGTGCCCCAGAGAGGCCAGGTGCTGGAGCATCTGCCGGCACCCCGACGTGGTGTCGAGCGCGACGCTCGCCATCCCCGCGACCTCCCGGTTCAGCAGGACGACGCGCTGGCGCGCGGCCAGCTCGATGAGCTGCTCGTCGCGGAGCCGGCTCGACGCGAGCACGAACCCGTCGACCGTGGGCGCGAGGTCGCGCACCTGGCTCTCCTCGATCCGCTCCGACTCCTCGGCGTTGACGATGACGAGGGTCGCGTCGGCCGCCTTGACGCGCTGCTCGGCCCCGCGGATGAGCTCGAAGAAGTGGGGGTTGGTGATGTCCGACAGCACCATCGCGACGGTGCGGTGGCGTCCGCCGGGGAGCGCGCGGCTCTGCGGGTGGTGCTCGTAGCCAAGCTCGGCCGCCGCGGCCAGGACCCGCTCGCGGGTGGACGTGTGGACCCGTCCGGGCTTGTTGAAGGCGCGGGAGACGGTCGAGGCGGCGACGCCGGCCGCCTCCGCGACGTCGTAGATGGTCGGTCCCACTCTCGTATGGAGCCACCTTGTGGCAACTTTGGCAACTGCTTGTCGGAGTTGTCGGGCGGTTCCTAGGGTTGCCGACAGGACAGCAGCCGCACGACGACGTGCGGACGGTGCCCGTCACCCGAGGACGTGTGGCGCGGCCGACCGGGAGGAGCACGTCACGGTGGACGTGAGCGGCGCATGAGGCGCGTGGTCCGGATCCTGACCGCCCTGGAGCTGGGGATCGCCTGTCTCGCGGTGGCGACGATCTTCGTGCTCGTCCTGTACCAGGCGGTGCAACGGTTCCTGCCCGTGCCGAACGTCCTGTGGACCGGCGAGCTGTCGGAGTTCGCGCTGATCTGGCTGACGTTCGGGGCCGCGGGGGTGCTGGTGACGCGGGACGGGCACATTGCCCTCCAGCAGGTCGACAGGCTGCCGAGCCCGGCGCTGGTGCGCTCCGCGCAGGTGCTCGCCATGCTGCTGGTCGCCGCGATCGCCGCGGCGTTCGCCTGGGCCTGCTGGGACCTGGTGTCCTCCGCCGGGGCGCTCACCTCGCCGGCCCTGGGCCTCCCGATGTCGTGGGTGTACGCGATCACGCTCCTCGGGCTGGTGAGCACGACGGTCCGGGCGCTCGCGCGGGCTGTGGGCATCGCGCGCGGGCGGATCCCCCTCGCGGCCGAGGGGCCCGGGGACGTGCCGCCCGCGACGGGGGAGGTGCAGGCATGACCGTCCTGCTCCTGCTGGTGGCGATCCTCCTCCTGCTGGTCCTGCGCGTGCCGGTCGCCTTCGCCTTCCTCGGGCCGGGGCTGGCGTACCTCCTGATCGACGGCCAGTCGCTCGGCCTGCCCATGCGGCTGGTGGCGAACGCGACGGGGAACTTCGTGCTCCTCGCGGTGCCGCTGTTCGTGCTGCTGGGGGTCGTCGCGAACCACGCCGGCATCGCGGACCGGCTGTTCGACTTCGCGCTCGCCCTGCTCGGCAAGGTCCGCGGTGGGCTGGGTTACGTCAGCGTGGGCGTGAGCCTCGGCTTCTCGTGGATGAGCGGCTCGGCGGTGGCGGACGCCGCGGCGCTGAGCAAGGTGGAGGTGCCGCCCATGCTCCGGCGCGGGTACTCCCGCCGGTTCGCGATCGGCGTGGTGGGCGCCGCCGCCCTCATCGCGCCGGTCATGCCGCCCAGCATCCCGGCCGTGATCTTCGCGGGGCAGGCGCAGGTGTCCACGGGCGCGCTCTTCGCGGCGTCGGTGGTGCCGGCGCTGCTCATGGCGGCAGGCCTGTGCGTGGTCGTGTTCGTGCTGGTGCGACGCGCCCGCGGCATCGAGCACGTGGGGTTCTCCCGGGCCCGGCTCGCGCGGGCCGGCAAGCGGGTGGTGCTGCCGATCCTCGCCCCGGTGATCATCCTCGGGGGCATCCTCGGCGGGTTCTTCACCCCCACGGAGGCGGCCGCCGTCGGGGCGGCGTACATGCTGCTGCTGGGTTTCGGGTACGGCACGCTCAAGGTGCGGGACCTGCCGAGGATCCTCGTCGAGACCGCACTCACGACCGCCGCGATCATGCTGATCGTCGCGTCCGCGGCCCTGCTCGGGTACGTCCTCGCGAGGGAGCGGGTGCCCCAGGCCCTGGCCGAGCTGGTGCTGGGCCTCACGCAGGACGGCACGGTGTTCCTGCTCCTGGTGATGCTCCTGATGCTGCTGCTGGGCACCGTGGTGGACGCGACCGCCACGCTCGTGCTCGTGGTCCCGATCCTCCTGCCCATCGCCGTGCAGGTCGGGGTGGATCCCATCGTGCTCGGCGTCGTGATGATCCTCTCGCTGATGATCGGGCTGCTCACGCCCCCGGTGGGCACCGTGCTGTACGTGCTCAGCTCCACGCAGAAGGTCCCCGTCAGCGAGGTGTTCCGTGGAGCGCTGCCGTTCACCGTCCCGCTGGTGCTCTGCTGCCTTGCGGTGATCTTCGTCCCGGGCATCGCGACCTGGCTGCCCGCACAGCTGGGGCTGTGACCAGCCCCGTCCGACCTGCCGAGCCCTCGGCAGCGACCGAAAGGACCGCACCATGAACCGCACCGAACGCGCGGCCGCGGCCGTCGCCGTCGTCGTCCTGCCGTGGGGAGCGCTCACCGCGTGCAGCGACGGCGGCGGGGGAGGAACGACCGGGGGCGAGGACGTCACCCTCACGCTCGCCCACAGCTACACCGAGGACCAGCCGCAGCACGCGTGCGGGGCCCAGGTCATCAAGGAGGAGGCCGAGGCGGCCGGGGTGGGTCTCACCATCGAGATCTACCCCGACAGCCAGCTGGGTGGCGACGCCGACCGCATCGCCTCCGTGCAGGCGGGCGACGTGGACATCGACATCCAGGGGGCGTCCGCCCTGGCCGCGGTGTACGAGCCGGCGGGGGTGGTCGACGCGGCGTTCGGCTTCGACGACGCCGCGCACCTGAACCAGTTCTTCACCGACGGCTCCGCCGACCAGCTGGTCCAGGACTTCAAGGACGCCTCCGGCGGGGTGTCGATCCTCGGCGCCTGGTCGGCCGGCGCGCGGCAGTTCACGGCGAACACGGCGATCCGTGAGCCGTCCGACCTCGAAGGCTTGCGGATGCGGTTCCCCGGGTCCGGGCAGTACCTGCTGAACGCGCAGGCGCTGGGCGCCGAGGCCACGGACGTCGCGTACGAGGAGCTCTACCTGGCGCTGCAGCAGGGCGTCGTCGACGGCCAGGAGAACCCGCTCACCAACATCGACGCCACGAACCTCGTGGAGGTCCAGGACGTGCTGAGCATGTCCAGCCACCAGCAGAACTCCAACCTGATCGTCGCCGCCCCGTCCTACGACGACCTGAGCGACGAGCAGCGCGCCGCCCTGGACGACGCGGTGGCGTCGGCCGTGGAGCAGATGCCGGGCTGCGTCGAGGAGGCGGAGCAGAAGATCCTCGAGGGCTGGGAGGCGGACGGCGCCATCGAGATCGTCGACGACGTCGACAGGGACGCGTTCGCGCAGCAGACCGACGCCTGGTTCCGCGAGAACCTCGAGGGCGACTCGCTGGCCGTCTACGAGGCCATGCGGGACTCGGCGCCGTGACCGGTGCCGGCGTCGTGCCGACCTTCCGTGGCGACGTCCCCGCCGCCGAGCTGGGGTGGACGCTGACGCACGAGCACGTCTTCGTGCGGGCGCCCGAGCTCGACGCCGAGTACCCGGACCCGGAGTGGGACGCCGACGCCGCGGTGCGGACGGCCGTGCGCGGCCTGGAGGACCTGTACGAGCTCGGCGTCCGCACGCTGGTCGACCTCACGGTGCCGGGGCTCGGGCGCGACGTCGCCCTCGTGCGCCGGGTGGCCGCGCGTGTCCCGGTCCACCTTGTCGCCGCGACCGGCTGGTACACCGACGACGTCCTGCCCCAGGCCCTGCGGACACGCGGGCCGGGCCGGCCGGTGGGCGGCGCCGACCCGCTGCTCGAGATGTTCCGCCGCGACGTCACGGAGGGGATCGCGGGCACGGGCGTGCGCGCGGGGGTGGTCAAGGTGGCCTCGGGCGCGGCGGGCTTCACCGACGACGTGGCCCGCGTGTGGGCGGCCGCGGCGGCCGTCCACGCCGAGACCGGCGTCCCGGTCGTCACGCACAGCGAACCGGCGGTCCGCGGGGGCCTCGACCAGGCCCGCCTCCTGGCGGACCGGGGGGTGGATCCCGCCCGCACCGTCGTGGGCCACAGCGGCGACAGCACGGACCTGGACTACCTGCTGGCCCTGCTCGACACCGGCGTGACGTTGGGGTTCGACCGGTTCGGGATGCCGCACACCGGCGACGACGAGGCGCGGTTCGACATCCTGCTGGAGCTGCTGCGCCGGGGGTATGCCGCCCAGCTGGTGCTGTCGCAGGACAGCGCGTTCTACAGCCGGACGACGCCCCCCTCGTGGCGGCGGGAGCACGCGCCGACGTGGACCCACGACACCGTGGCGCGGAAGGTGGTGCCCCGGCTGGCCCGCGCGGGGGTGGCCCCCAGGGACGTCGAGACCATGACGGTCCACAACGCCCGGCGGATCCTGGCCCGCGACGGGGGCGCGACCGGATGAGCGCCTCGTTCCTGGTCGCGCTGCTCGGCGACGGCATCGGGCCGTCGCTGTCTCCCGCCCTGCACATGGAGGAGGCGCGCCGCCTCGGCCTGCGCTACGACTACCGGATCGTCGACCTGGCGGGCCGGGCCGACGTCGACCTCGCGGACGAGCTGCGGCGGCTCGAGGAGGCCGGCTTCGACGCGGCCAACGTCACGCACCCGTACAAGCAGGCGGTCGTCGAGCACGCGACCCGCCTGAGCCCCACCGTCCGCCGCCTGGGCTCGGCCAACCTGGTGCTCCTCGGCCAGGACGGGCGCACGGCGCACAACACCGACTGCTCCGGGTTCCGGACGGCGCTCGGGCGGTTCCTCGCCGACGGGCGGCCCGGCCGCGTCGCCGGGCGCACGGTGCTGCAGGTGGGCGCCGGCGGCGCCGGCCTGGCGACGGCCGCCGCCCTGGTCGACATGGGCGTCGACCGCATCGTGGTGCACGACGTCGACCCGAGCGCCACGCGGGCGCTGCTCGGACGGTTCGGCGGCACCTCCGGTCCGGCCCATGGCCGCCTGCTCGACGGCGGAGGCTCCCTGCACGGCTGGCTGCCCCGGGCCGACGGGGTGGTGCACGTGACGCCGGTCGGGATGGCCGCGCACCCGGGCGTCGCGTTCGACGTCGACCTGCTCCGCCCGGACGCGTGGGTGGCCGAGGTGGTCTACCGGCCGCTGGAGACGGAGCTGGTCCGGCGAGCCAGGGCCCGCGGCCTGGCGACCCTCGACGGAGGCGCGATGGCCGTGGCGCAGGCCGCCGACAGCCTGCGCCTCATCACGGGCCGCGACCCCGACGAGCCGCGCATGCGCGCCCACTTCGCACGCCTCGTCGCCACCTGAACCGCACCACTCGACCACCCCGGAACGGAGCCGGCATGCGTACGTCGATCGCCACGGTCTGTCTCAGCGGCAGCCTCGAGGACAAGCTCTACGCCTGCGCCGACGCGGGCTTCGACGGGGTGGAGATCTTCGAGCCGGACCTGGTCGTCAGCGACCGCAGCCCCGAGGAGGTCCGGGCACTCGCCGACCGCCTGGGGCTGACGCTCTTCATGTACCAGCCGTTCCGCGACTTCGAGGGCGTGAGCGAGGGGCAGCTGGAGGACAACCTGCGCCGGGCGCGCGAGCGCTTCACGACCATGCAGCGGCTCGGCGTCGACCTGATGCTGGTCTGCAGCAACGTCGCCACCGCCACGGTGGACTCCGACCGGGTGTCCGCCGAGCAGCTGCGCCGCCTGGGCGACCTGGCCGCGCGGCACGGGGCCCGGGTCGCGTTCGAGGCGCTCGCCTGGGGTCGGTACGTCGACGACTACCGGCGCTCCTGGCGGATCGTGGAGCAGACCGACCACGAGGCGGTCGGGGTGTGCCTGGACAGCTTCCACATCCTCGCCCGCGGGCACGACCCGGCCGACATCGAGAAGATCCCCGGGGAGAAGATCTTCTTCGTCCAGCTCGCGGACGCCCCGCCGCTGACGATGGACGTGCTCTCGTGGAGCCGCCACCACCGGCTGTTCCCGGGGGAGGGCGCCTGGGACCTCGGGCGGTTCGTCGCGCACGTGGCACGCGCCGGCTACGCCGGCCCGCTGTCTCTGGAGGTGTTCAACGACGTCTTCCGCCAGACCGACACCCGGCGGACCGCGGCGCACGCGCTGCGGTCGCTGGTCTGGCTGGAGGACCGCGCCGCGCGCCTGGCCGGCAGCCCGGGCACGCTGCGCCGCATCCCCGACGCCGAGGTCCCCACGGGCTACGACTACGTGGAGGTCAAGGCCGAGGACACCGGCGAGGTCGAGCGGATGCTCGAGGCGCTGGGCATGACCTTCCGCGGCCAGCACCGCACCAAGCCGGTGCGGCTGTGGTCGGCGGGGGACGCCAGGATCGTGCTCAACGAGCAGCACGCCCGCGACGAGCGCCCGCGGCTCGCCGGGATCGGGTTCGGCGTCCCGGACGCGACCGTGGTGCGCGACCGCGCCCGGGCGCTCGCGGTGCGACCTGCGGCGCGCCGCACGCAGTCCGGCGAGCTGGAGATGCCGGGCTTCGTGACGCCGAGCGGGATCGAGGTGTTCCTCAACGACCACGACGACGGGAACGAACCGGCCTGGGTGGCGGAGTTCGAGCACGGGCACCCCGCGGGGCCGAGCCAGATCCGCGGGATCGACCACGTCAACGTCTCCCACAGTCGTGAGGCCCACGACGAGGCGGTGCTCTTCTGCATCAGCGTGCTGGGGCTCCAGTCGCCGCCCGTGACGGAGGCGGCCGGCCCGCACGGGCTGGTCCGCAGCCAGGTGATGCGCACGCCCGACGGCGGGGTGCGCCTCTCCCTGAACGTCTCGCCGGCCGGCGTGTCGCACCCCGACCACGTCGCGCTCGAGTGCGACGACGTCGTGGCGGTGGCGCGTCGGGCACGCGCGAACGGGCTGTCCCCGGTGCTCGTCCCGGACAACTACTACGACGACCTGAGGGCCCGGTTCGGGCTCGACGACGCGACCCTCGCCACGCTCCGCGAGCACCAGCTCCTCTTCGACAGGTCCGCCGACGGCGAGCTCTGGCACTTCTACACGCAGCGCGTCGGGAGCCTCTGCCTCGAGCTCGTGCAACGCGTGCGGGACTACGACGCCTACGCCACCGACAACACCCCGGTGCTGCTCGCGGCGCAGGACAGGGCGGACCGCGCCGGGACGGGCCGCGAGGACGGCGGCGCGCACTGAGCCCGTCGGCGAGCCCTCGGCCACGACGCCGTGGTGCGACGGGCCCGTCGAGACCGTCACCGAGCACGCGGCGACGATCCTGACGGGCGGGGAGGTCAGGCGCGCGTGCTCCCTTCCTCGGCGGCGGCCGCGAGGGCGAGCCAGGTGTCGACGACGGTGTCGGGGTTGAGGGACACGGACTCGATGCCGCGCTCGACGAGCCACTGGGCGAAGTCGGCGTGGTCGGACGGCCCCTGGCCGCAGATGCCGATGTACTTGTGGTGGCGCCGGCAGGCGTCGATGGCGAGCCCGAGGAGCTCGCGGACCGCGGCGTCGCGCTCGTCGAAGGTCTGGGCGACGAGCGCCGAGTCGCGGTCGAGGCCGAGCGTGAGCTGGGTCAGGTCGTTGGACCCGATCGAGAAGCCGTCGACGTGCTCGAGGAACTCGTCGGCGAGCAGCGCGTTGGACGGCACCTCGCACATCATGACGACCTGGAGGTCGTTCTCGCCGCGCCGCAGCCCGTTCTCGGCGAGGAGCTCGACGACCCCCTCGGCCTCGGCGACGGTGCGCACGAACGGGATCATGACCCGCACGTTGGTGAGGCCCATGTCGTCGCGGACGCGGCGCAGCGCCTCGCACTCCAGGTCGAAGCACCCGCGGAAGTCGGGGGAGAGGTACCGGGACGCGCCCCGGTAGCCGATCATCGGGTTCTCCTCCTCGGGTTCGTACAGCGTGCCGCCGAGGAGGTTGGCGTACTCGTTCGACTTGAAGTCGCTCAGCCGCACGATGACGGGCTCGGGCGCGAACGCGGCGGCGATCGTGGACACCCCCTCGGCGACGCGCTGCACGAAGTACTCGCGCGGCGACGGGTACGCGGCCACCCGCCGGCGGACCTCGTCGCGCACGTCGTCGGGCAGCTCGGCGGTGGCGTCGTCGGCGTCGATCAGGGCACGGGGGTGGATGCCGATCTGCCGGTTGATGATGAACTCGAGACGGGCCAGCCCGACGCCGTGGTTCGGGAGCCGGGAGAAGGAGAATGCCTGGTCGGGCGTGCCGACGTTCATCATGATCTTGACGGGAGGCTCGGGCATCCGGTCGAGCTCGGTGGCCTCGTCGTCGAAGGCCAGCACCCCCTCGTAGACGCGGCCCTCGTCGCCCTCGGCGCAGGAGACGGTCACCTCCCGCCCGTCGGGCAGGTCGTGCGTCGCGGAGCCCGTCCCCACGACGGCGGGGATGCCGAGCTCGCGCGCGATGATCGCGGCGTGGCAGGTGCGCCCGCCGCGGTTCGTCACGATGGCCGCGGCGCGCTTCATGATCGGCTCCCAGTCCGGATCGGTCATGTCCGCGACGAGGACGTCGCCGGGGGCGAAGTCGTGCATCTGGTCGACGGAGGAAAGCACCCGCACGCGCCCGGCGCCGATCTTCTGCCCGATGGCGCGCCCCTCGAGCAGGACCGTGCCCCGGTCGCGGAGCGTGAACCGGTGCATGACGTTCCCCGAGTCGCGCGAGACCACGGTCTCGGGGCGCGCCTGCAGGACGTAGAGCTTCCCGTCCACCCCGTCCTTGCCCCACTCGATGTCCATGGGGCGCCCGTAGTGCTCCTCGATGACGAGGGCGACGCGGCCCAGCTCCGTGACCTCGGCGTCGGTGAGCGAGAAGAGCGCGCGCTCGGCGGGGTCCACGTCGGCGAACACCGTGCTGCCGCCGACGTGCCGGCCGGCGGCGTAGCGCATGGCCACCGCCTTCTCGCCGACGGACCGCTTGAGGATCGCCGGCCGACCGGCGCGCAGCGCAGGCTTGTAGAGGTAGAACTCGTCCGGGTTGACCGCGCCCTGCACCACGGCCTCCCCGAGCCCGTAGGAGCTGGTGACGAAGACCGCCTGGTCGAACCCCGACTCGGTGTCGACGGTGAACATGACGCCGGAGGCGCCGACGTCGGAGCGGACCATCCGCTGCACCCCGGCCGAGAGCGCGACGTCGTGCTGGTCGAACCCGTGGTGCGCCCGGTAGGCGATGGCGCGGTCGTTGTACAGGGACGCGAAGACGGACCGCACGGCGTGCAGCACGTTGTCGATGCCGCCGATGTTGAGGAAGGTCTCCTGCTGCCCGGCGAACGACGCGTCGGGCAGGTCCTCGGCGGTGGCGCTGGAGCGCACCGCCCACGTCACCTGCTCCGGGTCGGGGTCCGCGGCGACGAGCTTCGCGTACGCCGCGCGGACGTCCGCCTCGACGTCGGCCGGGAACGGCTGCTCCTCGACCCAGCCGCGTACCGCGGACCCCACTCGCGCGAGCGCAGCGACGTCGTCCGTGTCCAGGCCCTCGACGGCGGCGCGGATCCGGCCGGCGAGGTCGTCGTGCTCGAGGAACCGGCGGTAGGCCTCGGCCGTGGTGGCGAACCCGCCCGGCACGCGGACGTCGGCCGCCGCGAGCCGGGACACCATCTCGCCGAGGGAGGCGTTCTTGCCGCCCACCCGGGCCAGGTCGTCCATGCCGATCTCGTCGAACCAGAGGATGTGGGCCATCGTCGGTCCCTTCGTGGATGCGGATCGTGGGTGCGGATCGTCGTCCGCCGTCAACCTCGCAGCTTCATGGTCTGCAGGATCACGGCGGACATCTCCTCGACGCTCTTGGTGGAGGAGTTGAGGAACGGCACACGGGTGCGCCGGTAGAGGTCCTCGGCCTGGCGCAGCTCGAGCCGGCACTGGGCGAGGCTCGCGTACTGCGAGTTCGGGCGGCGCTCGTGCCGCACCTGGCTCAGGCGCAGCGGCGTCGTGGTGAGGCCGAAGCACCGCTCGGCGTAGGGCGCCACGACGGCAGGCAGGTCGTCGGTCGGGAAGTCGTCCTCGGTCAGGGGGTAGTTCGCGACGAGGAGGCCGTGCTGCAGCGCGAGGTACATCGTGGTGGGGGTCTTGCCGCAGCGCGAAGGCGCGATGATCACGACGTCGGCGAGGTCGAGCGCGCGCCGGCTCTGCCCGTCGTCGTGCTCGATGGCGTACTCGACCGCGCGCATCCGGGCGAAGTACCGCTCCAGGTCGCCGACGCCGTGGGACGGGACGAGCTGCTCGCTGGACGTCGTGCCCAGGGCCTGCTCGAGCTCCACGAGGTGCCCGCCGAGCAGGTCGATCAGAACGCCCTGCGACCGCGCGAGCTCGTCCCGGACGGCGGGCGCGCGCACCGTGGTGAAGACGATCGGGCCCAGCCCGTCCGTCGCCGACCGGTCGATCTCGGCGACCAGATCTCGCGCAGCGCGGTCGGTGTCGACGAACGGCACGGTGTGGCGGCGGAACGTGACCGTCGGGAAGTTGACGAGCAGCGCGCCGCCCAGCGTCTCGGCGGTGATGCCGGTGCCGTCCGAGACGAAGTACACGGCACGCTCGCCCGTCGGTGGCGCGTCGGACGCCGGGCCGGTCGTCGCGCGGTGTGCTGCCATCCGTCGTCACCTCCGGGTCCAGGATCGCGTCGTTCGGGCCGCCTGGCCCGCCGTGCGAGGCGGGCGCCGTCGTGCCGCACCCTACGCCATGCTGTGAATCGCCGTTAACTTCGAGCGGGTCGCCGGCGCGGCGCCGGGCCCGTGCTCTCGCGGACGACGAGCCGCACGGGCACGGTCTCGTGCGTGCCGCTGAGGTCGACGCCGTCACGCACCTGGCGCAGCAGGAGGGCGACGAGGCTGCTGCCGATGCGTGCGAAGTCCTGCTCCACGGTGGTCAGCGGCGGCCACAGGTGCTCGGCGAGGGTGATGCCGTCGAAGCCGACGACGGACACGTCGTCGGGCACGCGGCGCCCGGCCTCGTGCAG
Organism: Isoptericola sp. NPDC019482; assembly: GCF_040632295.1. Classification (NCBI taxonomy): domain Bacteria; kingdom Bacillati; phylum Actinomycetota; class Actinomycetes; order Micrococcales; family Promicromonosporaceae; genus Isoptericola; species Isoptericola sp. NPDC019482. Next base: position 68,535 of record NZ_JBEYBQ010000009.1, on the reverse strand, counting down.
GGCGTGCAGCACGCCGGCGGCGGTCTCGTCGTTCGCGCAGAACACGGCGGTGACGTCCGGGTCGGCGGCGAGCTCGCGGCCGACGACGTACCCGGTCCGCGCGGTCCAGTCGCCGTGCAGCGGCTCGGGGACGGGCCGACCGGCCGTCTCGAGGGTGTCGCGCCAGGCGTCGGTGCGGCTGCGGGCAGGCAACGAGTCGTCCGGTCCGGCGACGTGGTGGACGGTGCGGTGGCCCAGGTCGAGCAGGTGCTGCACGGCGAGGCGCGCGCCCTCGGACTGGTCGGCGCGCACGGCGGGGTGCGTGCCGACGAAGCGCGAGTCGGACACGACCACGGGCAGCTGCGCCGGCAGGGCGAGCGTGTCCGGGGTGGCGGACTCGGCGCGCACGATGACGAGCCCGTCGATCGCCTGGTGGGAGAGGCGGGTGACGGCCGCGGAGACGTCGTCGGGGGAGGGGCTCTCGACGTCGACGATGGTGACGGTGTAGCCCTCCGCCCGGGCGGCCTCGACGACGGCCTCGACGGTGCGCGACTCGCCGGTGCGGGCCAGCTGGTGGGCGATCACCCCGAGGGTGCGGAAGCTGCCGTAGCGCAGCGCGCGGGCGGCGGTGTTGGGGGCGTAGCCGAGCTCTGCCATCGCCGCGAGCACGCGGTCGCGCGTCGCGGGCTTGACGTTGTCGAGGCCCATCGACACCCGGGAGACGGTCTGCGAGGAGACGCCGGCGAGCGCCGCGACCTCGGCCATCGAGGGCGCCGTCCGGGGGCGGGCCCGCCCCCGGGTCTGCGCGCCGGGTGCGCCGTTCGTCTCCACGGTGCCCGCCTCTCCTGTGATCTCGGGTCGGCGTCCGGGGCTTGACATCCCCGCCGCCTCGCGACACTCTAATGCGGCCAGGATGTTTACGTAAACATTCGGCTCCGTCCCCTGGGAGTTGCTTCGTGACCGCTGACGCTCCGGCAGCCTTGCCACCCACCGTGCCGCCCACCGAGCCCGCCGTGCCCGCCGTGCGCCGCAGCCGCCGGCGCTGGACGGGGTGGATGTTCGTGGGCCCCTTCATGCTGGTGTTCGCGCTGGTGTTCCTGGCCCCGATCGCCTACTCGCTCTACCTGTCCGTGTTCCGCACGCAGATGGTGGGCGGCACCACGTTCGTCGGGCTCGAGAACTACGCGCGAGCCCTGTCCGACCCGCAGTTCTGGGAGGGCCTGGGCCGCGTCAGCCTGTTCCTCCTGGTGCAGGTGCCGATCATGCTCGGCATCGCGCTGCTGGTCGCCCTGGCGATCGACAGCGGCCGCCTGTACGGCAAGAGCTTCTTCCGCATCTCGATCTTCATGCCCTACGCGGTGCCGGCCGTCGTCGCGGCCCTCATGTGGGGCTTCATGTACGGCACGCGCTTCGGCCTGGTGGGCAACATCAACGACGCCTTCGGGGTCAGCCTGCCGAACCCCCTGTCGCCGGACCTCGTCCTGGCGTCGATCGGCAACATCGTGACCTGGGAGTTCGTCGGCTACAACATGCTGATCTTCTACTCCGCGCTGCGCGTGGTGCCGCACTCGCTGTACGAGGCGGCGGAGATCGACGGCGCCGGCCAGTGGCGGGTCATCAGCGCGATCAAGCTGCCCGCCATCCGCGGCGCGCTCGTCATCGCCACGATCTTCTCGATCATCGGCAGCTTCCAGCTCTTCAACGAGCCCAGCATCCTGCAGTCGCTCGCCCCGAACGCCATCACGACGTCGTACACGCCCAACCTGTACGCCTACTCGCTGTCGTTCTCCGGCCAGCAGTACAACTACTCCGCGACCGTGGCCATCATCATGGGCCTGATCACCATGGTGATCGCCTACGTGGTGCAGCTGCGCGGCATGCGCAAGGAGGCGTGACCCGTGTCGACGCTGACCGCTACCCGGCCCGCCCCTCGGCTGCGCACCCCGCGCCACCACTCGGTGGCCCGGCCGCGCCGTAGCCCGCTGCTCACGGTGCTCACCGCCGTCGTGCTGGTGTACTCGCTGGTGCCGCTGGCCTGGCTGCTCATCAACGCGACCAAGTCGCAGGAGGACCTGTTCTCCTCGTTCGGCCTCTGGTTCGGCGACTCGTTCTCCCTGTGGGACAACATCGTCAGCACGCTGACCTACGACGACGGCGTCTTCGTGCGGTGGTTCGGCAACACCGTGCTGTACGTGGTCGTGGGCGCCGGCGGCGCGACGTTCCTCGCCATCCTGGGCGGCTACGCCCTCGCGAAGTTCGACTTCCCGGGCAAACGCGGGGTGTTCGCGCTCGTCATCGGCGCGGTGGCCGTGCCGGGCACGGCGCTCGCCGTCCCGACCTTCCTCATGTTCAGCCAGCTGGGCCTGACGAACACGCCGTGGGCCGTGATCATCCCGTCGCTGATCTCGCCGTTCGGGCTGTACCTCATGTGGACGTTCGCGGCCGAGGCCATCCCCGGCGAGCTGCTCGAGGCGGCCCGGATCGACGGGGCGGGGGAGTTCCGCACCTTCTTCCGCGTGAGCCTGCCGCTGCTCGCTCCCGGGATCGTCACGGTGCTGCTCTTCACGATGGTCGCCACCTGGAACAACTACTTCCTGCCGCTGATCATGCTGCGCGACTCGTCGTGGTACCCGCTGACCTTGGGTCTCAACGCCTGGAACGCGCAGGCTGCCACGGCGGGCGGGGAGGCGATCTTCAACCTCGTCATCACCGGCGCGCTGCTCACGATCCTGCCGCTCGTCGCCGCCTTCCTGCTGCTGCAGCGCTACTGGCAGTCCGGCCTGGCCGCCGGTTCCGTCAAGGAATGACCCCCGAACCTCCCCGCGTATCCCCGTCTGACGATGAAGTGAGGACTCCCATGAACGCACGATCCCGCCACCTGGCACGCGGTACCGCCCTCGCCGGCGTGCTCGCCCTCGGCCTGGCCGCCTGCGGCTCCGGCGACGACGGCGGCTCCGGCGGCGGCGGCGACGCCGCGCCCGTCGACACCGCCGCCGTCCTGGAGAAGGGCGGCGAGATCACCGTCTGGGCGTGGGAGCCCACGCTCGAGCAGGTCGTGAAGGACGTCGAGGAGAAGTACCCGAACGTCACGGTGAACCTGGAGAACGTCGGGACGGGCAACGACCAGTACACGGCTCTGCAGAACGCGATCGCCGCCGGCGACGGGGTGCCCGACGTCGCGCAGGTCGAGTACTACGCCGTGCCGCAGTTCGCCATCTCCGAGGCACTGGCCGACCTCGGCCCGCTCGGCGCGGACGACCTGGACGGCACGTTCAGCACCGGCCCCTGGAACTCGGTGCACAGCGGCGAGGGCGTCTACGGCCTGCCGATGGACTCCGGCCCCATGGCCCTCTTCTACAACGAGGAGGTCTTCGAGAAGTACGGCGTCGACGTGCCGACCACGTGGGACGAGTACCTCGAGGCCGCCCGCACCATCCACGAGAAGGACCCGAAGGCCTACATCGCCAACGACATCGGCGACGCCGGCTTCACCACCAGCATGATCTGGCAGGCCGGCGGCCAGCCGTACCAGGTGGACGGCACCGACGTGACGATCGACTTCGCCGGTGACGAGGGCACGCAGAAGTTCGCCGAGGTGTGGCAGCAGCTCATCGACGAGGACCTGCTGGCCCCCGTCGGCTCCTGGAGCGACGAGTGGTACCAGGGCCTCGGCAACGGCACGATCGCGTCCCTGACCATCGGCGCGTGGATGCCCGCCAACCTCGAGTCCGGCGTCCCGCAGGGCAAGGGCAAGTGGCGCGTCGCCGAGATGCCGCAGTGGGAGGCCGGGCAGCACGCCACGTCGGAGAACGGCGGCTCGTCGCTGACCGTGCCCGCCGCCAGCCAGAACGCCGAGCTCGCCTACGCCTTCGTCGACTACGCCACGCACGGCGACGGCGTGCAGGCCCGCCTCGACGGCGGCGCGTTCCCCGCCACCACGGCCGACCTCGAGTCGGACGAGTTCCGCGGTGCCGAGTCCGAGTACTTCGGCGGCCAGAAGATCAACGAGGTGCTCGCGGACTCCGCGGCCAACGTCGTCGAGGGCTGGCAGTACCTGCCGTTCCAGGTCTACGCGAACTCGATCTTCAACGACACGGTCGGCCAGGCGTACGTCTCCGGCACCACACTGACCGACGGCCTCGCGACCTGGCAGGAGCAGTCCGCCACGTACGGCAACGGCCAGGGCTTCACCGTCAACAAGTAGTCCCGACGTCCGCCCCTGGAGTGGGTCTTCCGGGCCCCGGAAGGCCCACTCCAGGGACGGACGTGCCCGACCTCCGCCCCCACCGACCCGGAGAGGTTTCCGCCCCATGCCCACGTTCGAGATCGGCGAGCGGGACTTCCTGCTCGACGGCCGCCCCGTCCAGGTGATCAGCGGCGCGTTGCACTACTTCCGCGTGCACCCCGACCAGTGGGCGGACCGGATCCGCAAGGCGCGGCTGATGGGGCTGAACACGATCGAGACGTACGTGCCGTGGAACTTCCACGCGCCGGAGCCGGGCGGGTTCGACCTCACCGGCCGTCGGGACCTGGGCCGCTTCCTGGACCTGGTCGCGGCGGAGGGGCTGCACGCGATCGTGCGCCCCGGGCCGTACATCTGCGCTGAGTGGGACGGCGGCGGGCTGCCCGCCTGGCTGTTCTCGTCGTCGGGCGCGAGCGCCGGGGTGCGGCGGCACGACCCGGCGTTCCTGGAGGCCATCGGCACGTACTACGCGCATCTGCTGCCCGTCGTCGCCGAGCGGCAGGTGACGCGCGGCGGCCCCGTGCTCATGGTGCAGGTGGAGAACGAGTACGGCGCCTACCCGGGCGTGCCGGAGGACGAGCGCGTCCGCTACCTGCGGGCGCTCGTCGACCTCACCCGGGCCCAGGGCATCGACGTCCCGCTGTTCACCTCCGACCAGGCCGACGACGAGCACCTGGCGCGCGGCGGCCTGCCCGAGCTGCACAAGACGGCGAACTTCGGCTCCCGCTCCCTGGAGCGCCTCGCCGTGCTGCGCCGGCACCAGCCCACCGGGCCGCTGATGTGCATGGAGTTCTGGGACGGCTGGTTCGACTCCTGGGGCCTCGAGCACCACGTCACCGCCCCGGAGACCACGGCGGCCGACCTGGACGACCTGCTCGGCGCGGGCGCCTCCGTCAACCTCTACATGTTCCACGGCGGCACCAACCTGGGGCTGACCAACGGTGCCAACGACAAGGGCACGTACCTGCCCATCACCACGTCGTACGACTACGACGCCCCGCTGTCCGAGCACGGCGCCCCCACGGCGAAGTTCCACGCCCTGCGGGCGGTGATCGCCAAGCACGCGCCGGTGCCCGACGAGGTGCCGCTCGAGCCCGGACCGGCGCCCGAGCTCGACGTCGTCCTCGACCGGCGGGTGCCGCTCGACGGCGTCCTGGACCGGCTGGCCGGGCCGACGTCGCGCACCTCGTCTCCGCAGCCCCCGACGATGGACGACCTGCGCCGGTGGTCCGGCTTCGTGCTGTACGGCACGCGGATCGAGGCGGACGACGCCGTCCTGGTGGTCGAGGAGGTCCGCGACCGGGCGCTCGTGGCGCTCGACGGCGACCCGGTGGGCGTGCTCGACCGCACCACCCACGCCTGGTCGCTCCCGCTGCCGCGGCGTGGCGGCACGCTGACACTGCTCGTCGAGGACCGCGGTCGCGTCAACTACGGCCCCCGGATCGGCGAGCCCAAGGGGATCGTCGGGACGGTGCGCACGGCCACCCGTGAGCTCACCGACTGGGAGGCCGTGCCCGTGCGGCTCGAGGACGCCCCGGCGCTCCTCGACGACGCCGACTGGGGGACGGCGGGCGCCGGCCAGGCCGGAACGCCCCTCGCCGGGCCGTCGCTGCACCGCGGCACGTTCGACTCCGTCGCGGGCGCCGACCACTTCCTGCGCCTGGACGGCTGGGGCCGCGGCCTCGCCTGGGTCAACGGCGAGCTGCTCGGCCGGTACTCGAGCCAAGGGCCCACCGCCACGACCTTCGTGCCCGGGCCGCTGGTCCGCGCGGAGGGCAACGAGCTCGTGGTCCTGGAGCTGCACGGCGCCGCCGCGCCCCGCGCGCGGTTCGTCGCGGCCCCGGACCTCGGCCCGACGGAGGCCTGAGGGCTCCGGCCTCCCGTTGACGCCCGGCCGGGTGCGGAAGGACCAGCGACCGCTGCCCGCCAAGACGGACGACGTCTGGCTGCTGGGCCGGGCGTGGTCCACGCCGTCCGGCTTCGTGCGCGGGGCGCGGTTCGTGCTCCGCGCGCTCCGCGGGGTCGTGACCGGGAAGCGGCTGGTGGTCATCGGGAACGCGCTCATGACGTCCTTCGGGCGCACGCTGCTCGTCGAGCGCGAGCTGCCCTTGTGGCTGTCCTCGCCGCTGGAGGACCTGGTGGTCGACGACGGTCGCGTCGTCATCGAGATCGCGCGCGACGCCGGCGCCGCCCTCGAGCTCATGGACGACGCGTGGTGGGGCGCGTCGATCGAGGCGCCGCCCGGCGGCACCCCGGCGTTCATCGTCGGGGAGCGGTCGATGCCGTTCTCGATCATGGTGGACGCGCGCGGCGAGCGGTTCGCGAACGAGTCCGAGGGCGTGGTCACCGACGCCGACGGCCGCACCCTGCGGGAGGACGGCAGCGTGATCGAGGGGCTCTACGCGGCGGGGAACACCTCCGCGTCGGTCATGGGACGCACGTATCCCGGGCCGGGCTCGACCATCGGGCCGGCGTGCGTGTTCGGGCTGCGGGCCGCGCGGCAGATGGCGGGCGACGGCGACTGACGCCATGACCGCCACCGGGCCACGTGCACGCGACGTGCCCGCGCGCCGCAGGGGCGCGGCGCGTACGGTCGTGCCAGAGACAGGCGCGGCGACGAGGAGGACCGTTGGCGGGGGAGGGCTTCCGGGCGCTGGTGCTCGAGGACGACCACGACGCCGCGGAGTTCCTGCGCATCGCCCTCGAGCGTTACGGGGGCATGGACGTCGTCGTCGCGGGGGACGCCGAGGTGGCGCTGGCGGAGCTGCGTCGGCGGCGGTTCGACGTCCTCGTCAGCGACATCCAGCTGCCCGGGCGCTCCGGCCTGGAGATCATCCCCGAGGTACGCGCGACCGATCCGACGCTGCCGGTCATGATCGTCACGGCGTACCCGACGGTGTCCCGTGCCGTCGAGGCGCTGCGCGAGGCCGCCGACGACTTCCTCGTGAAGCCCGTGACGGCCTCGCAGGTCGTGGAGCGTGCGACCGAGCTCGCCCACCGCGCCCGACGCGAGAGGGACGAGTCTCGTCAACGCGTCCTCGCGATCGGCGCGCACCCCGACGACGTTGAGATCGGCGTCGGCGGCACCTTGGCCGCCCACGCCGCGGCGGGGGACGAGATCGTCATCCTCACGCTCTCGGGCGGGGCTGTCGGGGGATCCGCGGCGGCCCGCCACGACGAGGCGGCGGCGGCCGCGGCGGTGGTGGGCGCGCGGCTGGTGCACCTCGACTTCCCCGACACCAGGCTCGACCCGGCCGACGGCCTCATCGGCGCGATCGAGGACGTCGTCGCGGAGGCCGTGCCCCATCGGATCTACACCCACAGCATTCATGACCGGCACCAGGACCACCGGGCGGTGAACGACGCCGTGCAGATCGGGGCGCGACAGGTGCCGAGCCTCTGGTGCTTCCAGAGTCCGTCGGCGACGGTGGCGTTCGCCCCGAACCGGTTCGTGGCGGTCGACGGGTTCGTCGAGACGAAGCTCCGGATGCTCGCCGCGTACGCGTCCCAGGCGCACCGGGAGTACATGCAGCCCGACGTCGTCCGGGCGACGGCCCGCTACTGGGCCCGGTTCAGCCCGGCACGCGAGGTCGAGCCGCTCGAGACCGTGCGGACCAGCGAGACGGTCGCGACCGCGAGCACGCTGCGCGCGACGGGCGCCGTCGACGGCCAGGAGGCGGCGGCGCACGGGAGCGGCGCCTGATGCTCGGCCGGCTCGTCCGGCGGGCGGACGCAGCGTACCGTCGCGTGGTCGACGCGTGGTTCGCCGACGACGCCGTGGGGCTGCGCCAGCTTCCCGTCACGGTCGCGTTCGCGGTCGTCCTCGCCTTCCTGATCTGGGGGCCGGCCGGACAGAGCACGCTCTGGACTCCGGAGCCGTCGAACCCGGCCCTCCTCGTCGTCTCGACAGTGCTCGTGGGGCTGGTCCAGGCGGTCGGCAGCCTGGGCCGGTGGAAGCAGTGGCCCAGGCCCTGGCAGCTCCTCCTGCCGTTGGTGCAGATCTTCGCGATCGGCATGCTCGAGCTCGGCTCGGGGTACAGCCTCACCGCGTTCGACGTGCTCCTCTTCATGCCGGTGGTGAGCCTGGCGCTGCAGCCCGGCGTCTGGGGGATGGTGGTGGGGCTCGGCGGAGCCGCGGTGGTGCTGCTCGCGCCGGCGATCTGGCCGATCGACGTCCCGGGCCGCGTGCCGCCCGTGGTGCACGCGTTCGTCGACCTCCTCATCCTCGGTTTCGTCGCGGTCGGCGCCCACGGGATCGTCAGCGTCGCGCGTCGTCAGGCCCGACAGCTCGGCCACGCCCGGGACGAGCTCGCCCTGGGCGCGCAACGGCTCCGCGACTCCCGGGACACGTTGCGGAGCATCCTGGACGCCGCGACGGAGCAGGGCTTCGTCGCGACGGACTTCGCCGGCCGGATCGTCTCCGTCAACCCCGGGGCCGTGCGGCTCTTCGGGCGGCCGGAGCGCGAGCTGGTCGGCGCCGACGTCTCGAGCGTCGTCGCCGCCGACGTGCTCGCCGACCGGCTGGCGTCGGCGGGGTCGGAGCGGTGGGCCCACGCGGCGAACCTCGCGGTGCTCGGTCGTGCCGCGGCGGGGGAGACCCAGGTCGACGAGTGGGAGGCGGTGCTGCCCGACGGCACCCGACGGCACGTCGAGCTCACCGTGACCGAGCGGCCCGCGCTCGGAGGCCGGGAGCCGGAGCTCCCCGAGGGGTACCTCGTCGTCGTCACCGACGTCACCGCGCGGTACGAGGAGGAGCGCACCCAGGACGAGTTCATCGGCCTCGTGAGCCACGAGCTGCGGACCCCGCTCGCGTCGATCCTGGGCTACCTCGACCTGCTGCGCCTCGAGGGCGACCGGCTCGACGAGGAGCAGCAGGGCTACCTGGCGGTCGTCGAGCGCAACGCCCGCCGGCTGCGGTCGCTGGTCGACGACCTGCTGACCAGCGCGCAGATGGCCTCGGGGAGGTATGCGCTCGCGGTGGACGAGACCGACGTCGCCCAGGTGGTGCGCGACGCCGTCACGAACGAGCTCCCGACGGCCGAGGCGGCGGGGGTCGACGTGGTCGTCGACGGCGACGCGCGGGTGCCCCTGCGCTCGGACGCCGTGCGCCTCGGGCAGGTGGTCGACAACCTGCTGAGCAACGCCGTGAAGTACAGCCACCGGGGCGGCCACGTGCGCGTCACCGTCCGCTCCGGGGCGGACCCCGGCGGGAGCCGGCTCGCGCGCCTGGTGGTGGCTGACGACGGCGCGGGCATCGCGGCGGACGAGCTGGGCCGCATCACCGAACGCTTCTACCGCTCACGGGAGACCCGCCGTCGCCGCGTGCGCGGGGTGGGCCTGGGCCTGTCCCTCGTGGACCAGATCGTGCAGGACCACGGGGGCACGATGACGTTCCGCAGCGAGCCTGGCAGCGGCACGGAGGTGGAGGTCACGCTCCCCGACGTCCCGCTGCCCGGTGTCACCCCGACGGCGAAGGGCTGACCGACGACGGGTCCGCCGACCACACCTCGCCCAGAATCGCCCAGTGGGCGTCGGACAGGTGCGACAGCGGCGTGACATTGACGTCGGTGATGCCGTGGGTGGCCGCCGCCTCGACTGTCTCGCCCATGAGGCCGGGTGCGATCGCACGGGGCGGGTCCGCGTCCGCCGACCCGGCCCACAGGCCGACGGACATCGTGAAGCGGGACATGTCGTACCCGGCCGTCTGCAGGGCGCCGGTGAGCCTCTCGACGTCCGCGGGCGTGCGGTCCGGCGGACCGACGTAGGCCCACACGACCAGGCGGTCGGCGGACCCCAGGAGGATCTCGTAGTCGTGCCCGCTGGACGGCACGCCGGCGGCCGGGTCGTCCCAGTCCACCCGGACGTCCATCGCGAGCTCGATCTGCTCGCCCCGGCCCTCGCGCACCCCGTCCAGGCCGGCACGCATGCGGGCCAGCAGCCCGGCCAGCACCTCCGACCGCCAGGTTCCCAGCTCCGGGGCGTCGTCGTCGATCTGGCCGTCGGCGTCCCGTGGCCAGTCGTCGGCCCCCGTCATCTCGCGGTAGAGGGCGAGGTCGTCGTCGCCGAAGCTGTAGTGGTTGAGGAAGAGCTCGGTGACGGCGATCCGGCTGGGGTCGTAGCGCTCACCGAGATCGGTGACGTACTCGACGAGCCGGTCGCCCACCTCGCCCGTGGCCAGCTCAGAGGCCGACGCCCGGTACGGGGAGCGACGGCCGTCGGCGGAGACGCCGGCGATCGACGGGTCTGCCTTGATCCACTCGGGAACGTACGCGTCCACGATGAGCCCGATCTCGCGCGCCGTGCCGTCGGCGGTCTCGTGGAGCGCGCGGGCCGCACGCGACAGGTGGTCGGTGCCGGGCTCGGCCGCGACCTCGGGGTGGGCAGGCCAGTCGAACGCCGTGAACTCGACCCGGCCCGCGTTGAGGTCGACGCCGGTGGCACCGACGGCGTCGAGGTGCCGGTCGATCGCGGCCCAGTCCGTGCCGGGGTCGGTCACGATGCCGAAGTCGACGCTGACGGAGTGCTCCTCCACGGGGGCGACAGCGGGTCTCATGGTCGGCGGCACGTCCTCCCACGGGCGCGCGACGAGGAGTGCCGCGCCGACGGCGGCGACCAGCACGACGACGACCGTCAGGAGCCATGGCCATCGTCGTCGACGAGGCCGCGCACCGACACCGTCCCGCTCCGGTCCAGCTTGTTCCATCGGTTCTCCGCGTTCCCGAGCTCGAGGCGTGCCGCGTCGAGCAGGACGAAGGTCATCAGCAGCGAGTAGACCGGCCACAGGGGAAGGGTCCACAGCTGCCGGAGGTCTCCGGGCGCCCGGTCGAGCAGCACCGCCAGGAGCAGCAGCGCCACCGACAGCGGGATGCCGAGGAGCAGCACCCAGCCCCACCAGTCGGCCGGCAGCCATGCGGTGCCGTCGACCGCGACGAGCACCACGAGCACGACTAGGGCGAGGACCTGGACGAACGGTGCGACGACCTGGGCGGCCGTGTTGAACACCAGGTACGGCCCGAAGGTCCCGTACCGGGGGTTGCCGACCATGTCCCGGTGCATCGCCGTCACCTGGAGCAGGCCCCGCGCCCACCGCACGCGCTGGCGCCAGAGCCCGCGCACGGTGGACGGCGACTCGGCGTACACGAGCGCGTCGGGCGCGAACGTCACGCGGAAGCCCGCGCGGTGCACCCGCCAGGTCAGCTCGAGGTCCTCGCCGAGCGTGTCGGTGCGCAGGGGGCCGACCTGCTCGAGCACGTCCCGACGGAACGCGCCGACGTTCCCCGACACGATCGGCAGACAGCCCAGCACGTCGAGGGCCCGACGCATCAGCCCCGTCCCGACGTGGCTGATCAGCGCGAGCAGCCGCGTGAGGACCCGGTCGAGGTTGACCGGTCGGTCGTTGCCGCAGACGGCGCCCACCCGCGGGTCGCGAAAGCCGCGCAGGAGGCGCGTCACGGTGTCGGGGCGGAAGAGCCCGTCTGCGTCGACGAGCACGAGCACGTCGCCGCGCGCGACAGCGATCCCGGTGTTGAGCGCTTCGCCCTTGCCCGAGTTCTCCTGGCGCCGTGCCCGCACCTGAGGGTGCTCGACGGCGAGCCGCTGCATCCGGGCGAACGTGTCGTCGGTCGAGCCGTCGTCGACGCAGACCACCTCCAGCGCGGGGTGCTCGCTGCGCAGCACGGAGCGCACGCAGTTCTCGATGACCACGGACTCGTCGAACGCGGGCACGACGACGGACACCAGCGGTGCCTCGGGGAACTCCGGCCCGCAGCCGGCGGGCCCGGGGTCGTCGCGCCGGCGCCGTGCCTCGAAGACGAGAGCCGCCGGGACGAACGCGAGACGCACCACGCCCACGACCAGCAGCGAGAGGCCGAGCACGACGACGAGCGCAGCGAGGACCGCCGTCATGCCCGGCCCGGCCACTCGTCGAGGACGGAGTCCAGCAGCTCGGGTGCCCCGGCGGAGACCGCGCCGAACCGGGCGTTGACCTCGAGCACCACGGGGGTGCCGTCGGCGAGCCGTCGGACGTCCATGTCCAGCGGGCCCACGAGCTCGAGCGCCTCGGCGGTCCGGGCGGCGAGCCTTGCGACGTCGTCCACGGCCCCGGCCGGGAGGCGGTCCACGGCGGTGGCGTTGCCGACCCGCCCCTGCTTGCGCCCGGTCTTCTCCAGGAGCACGACCACGCAGGCGCCGTCGGCGGGGGAGCGGTAGACCTGCGGGCTGTACTCCGTGCCGGGGGCGAACTCCTGCACGATCCACGAGGCATCGAGAGAGGACCACCCGGGGTCGCGCGGGTCCTCGACGACGCGCACCCCGCGGCCGCCGCGGGAGACGCGGGGCTTGACCACCACGGGACCCCCGGCCCACGCCAGCGCCTCCGCGGCCGAGCCGAGCGCGTCCGCGGGGGCGTGGCGCGGCACGGCCACGCCCCGGCGGTCCAGGGCCCACATGGTGAGGAGCTTGTCGTCGGCGACGGCGGTGGGGCCCGGCGGTGACAGCACGACGGCGTCCCCCAGCCCGGCAGCGCGGGCCAGCACGGCCAGGCGGGGCAGCTCGTCGGACACCGTCGGCACGACGAGACGCGGACGGTGCCGGACCAGGAGCTCGATCGTCGCGGCGTCGTAGGCGGGATCGACGGCGGCGGGCACCTTCTCGACGGTGTCGAAGCCCGGGAGCGGGACCGGGGAGAGGTCGACGCCCACGACGCGTCGTCGGGCCGCGTCGGCACGGCGGGCGAGCTGCGTGCCCAGGGTGCGCCCCGCGGGTCCGGCCGCACCCGTCACGAGGATCGTGTGCCGGGCCGACGCATCCTCCATGTTCGGATCGTAGGTTCCGCCCCGCGGGGGTGCAGCCGGGAAACCCTCAGAGGCTCCGTGCGACCAGGGTGTCGCAGTCGTCCAGGGTGCCGCCCTCGTAACCGACGGTGAACCACCGCACCCGCTGCTCGGAGGTGCCGTGGGTGAAGCCCTCCGGGCTGACCTGGCCGGTGGCCTGCTGCTGGATGCGGTCGTCGCCGACCGCGGCGGCGGCGCCGAGCGCCTGGCGCAGCTCGGCGGGGGTGATCGGGTCGAGGAACGTCACGCCCGTGTCGGGGTCGATCTCGGTCGCGGCGGACCCCGCCCACATGCCGGCGAGGCAGTCGGCCATGAGCTCGATGCGCACGGAGTCGGACTCGGGCCCGCTGCCGCTGCGGTCGGCGGCGTCCATCGCGCCGACGAGCTGCTCCACGTGGTGGCCCACCTCGTGCGCCACGACGTACTCCTCCGCCAGCGGCCCGCCCTCGGCGCCGAACTGGGTGGTGAGCTGGTCGAAGAACGAGACGTCGACGTACACCGTCTGGTCCGGCGGGCAGTAGAACGGCCCCGTCGCGCTGGTCGCGGCCCCGCAGCCCGTCGTCGTCGACCCGGAGAAGCTCTCGACCGGCGGCAGCGCGTACTCCACCCCGGCCTGCTCGGGCAGCACGCGTTCCCAGTAGGCGTCGAGCGACTGCACGGTGGCCGACAGGCGGCACTCGCGGTCGGTGTTCGCCTGCTCGGCGGTGCAGTCCTCGACGAACTGCTCCTGCCCGTCGCCGGCGGGCGCCGCGGCGTCCTGCACGGCGCCGCCCAGCGCCCCCGTGAGCTGGCCCAGGTCGCCGCCGCCGAGGAACACCGCCAGCAGCGCGACGACGATCGCGCCGATGCCGCCGCCGACGACCGCTCCGCGGCGCCGGCCCGCCCCCTTGCGGACCCGGCCCCCCTCGAACTCGCCGCCCTCGTTGAAGGTCACGCTCGCCACGCTAGGTCGGGGCGGGGGTGGTCGCGCGGGAAAGGGCGGGCGCCCGTGGCCGCCCGCTCCGTAGGGTGCAGCCATGCTCTCCACGGTGACCGGTACGGTGCTCGCCCTCGGCGGCGGCGGGTTCTCGATGTCCGACGACGGCTCCTCCGCGATCGACGACCACCTGCTCGACCTCACCGGCAAGGACACGCCGAAAGTCTGCTTCGTGCCCACCGCGAGCGGCGACGACAACGGGTACGCCCACCGCTTCGAGGAGGCGTTCGCCGGTCGGGCCCGGACGTCGGTGCTCTCGCTGTTCTGCCACGAGCCGTGGGGTTACGCCGACCCGACGCTGCTGCTCGAGCAGGACGTCGTGTACGTCGGCGGGGGCTCGACGGCGAACCTGCTGGTGGTCTGGCGGCGGCACGGGCTGCCCGGCATCCTCGCCGAGGCCGCGGCCGCGGGGACGGTCCTCGCCGGCATCAGCGCGGGGATGAACTGCTGGTTCGAGTCCTCCTCGACCGACTCCTTCGGCCCGCTCGCGCCGCTCGACGACGGGCTGGGCTTCCTGCCCGGCAGCGCCTGCCCGCACTACCTGGGCGAGGCCGACCGGCGGGAGGCGTACCTCGGCTGGGTGGCCTCCGGGGCGCTGCCCGCCGGCTACGCGGTGGACGAGTACGCCGCGCTCCGTTTCGTCGACGGGGTGCCCGTCGAGGCCGTGAGCGAGCGGCCCGACCGCCCCGTCCTGCGCGTCGAGCGCGACGGTGACGGCGCGCGGGAGGTGCCGTTCGACGTGCGCCGGCTCCCCGGGACCTGACGGGGCGTGGCCGGGCGTTGTCGGTGAGGCGTCAGTACTCCGTCGGCGTCTCGACCGACTGCCAGTGCCACGGCTCGGGCAGCCGGCCGTCGGGCTCGGCCCAGCCCGGGTGGGTCCAGCCGTGCTCCTCGGCGTGCTCCTTGAGCCAGGCGTAGCGCTCGCCGTCGAAGCCCTGCGGCCCCATGGAGAGGTCGACGGCGGTGCCCAGGCCGTGGTTGGAGCAGCCGGGCGGGGCGGCCAGCGGGTTGGGGTCGTCCGGGTTGTAGACGTCGACCTGCTGCTCGTAGCTGCGGTAGGCGGAGTTCACCGTCAGGTGCTGGCCGAACTCGGCACGGTAGGCGGCGTCGAGCGCCACCAGCCCGTCCAGGACGTCGGCGCGCACGGAGTACTGCGGCGCCCACGGGATCGGTGCGAGCTTCTTCGCGGAGATCTTCCCGGCCTCCGGGAACCACACCTGGTCGGGCTCGGGGCAGACGACGGCGTCCTGCGCCGTCATGAGGTCCGTGGTCGCGTCGGCGAGGTTGTCGCGCAGCGCGGCCAGGTCCGCCGCGGCGGACTCGAGCTCCGTGAACGACGCCGTGGCGATCCGGTCGTCCTGGGTCTCGGCGGTCAGCTCGTCCGCGGTGCCGAGCGCGTCGCGGGACGAGGCGCGCACCCTCTCGCCGGCGTCCTGCCCGCTCTCGGCGAGCTCGTCGGTCGCGGCCAGCACGCGGTCGGCGCGGCGCGCCACCGGGGCGAGAGCGTCGCGCGCGTCGGCGGCCTGCGTGCGGGCGAAGGCGAGGCGCGAGGCCTGCACCGCCTCGACGTCGTCGTCGAGCCGCGTGCCGAGCGCGGGGGCGTCGCCGGGCATCCGGTCCAGCACCGGCGTGGCGTCGATCAGGGCGCGGGCCTCGTCGATCGTCGCGGCGAGGTCGTCGCGGACGCCGGCGTCGGCCACCCGGTCGGCGGAGCCGTCGAGCGCGTCCTGCGCGACGACGACGCGCGCGGAGAGCTCCTGGGTCTCGGAGCGCAGCACCCAGGCCAGGGCTGCGCCGCCCGCGGCGAGCGCGACGACCAGCACCACGGGGACCGCGACGCGCGCGCCCCGTCGTCGTGCCCCGGTCGCTGCACGCACGTGCCGCAACGAGTGGTCCACCCCGCGCGCCCGGGGCCGGACCAGGGCGAGCAGCAGCCCGCCGGCCACCGCCCCCGCGGCGTACCAGGCCAGGTCGGCGGGCGTGAACGCCGTGCCGAGCACGAAGCGTGCGAAGGGAAAACGCTCGACCACCTGGCCGGGGACGTCGGTCAGCCACGCCGCCTCGATGCCGGCGCACACGACGAGCCCGACGACGGCCGCGATCACGGGGCGCGTGCGCGGGACGAGGAACGCGACGAGCAGGACGACGAGGGTCGCGAAGAGGGCGTCCCCGAGCGGCCCGCCGACGGCGGGCGGGAGCAGGGCGCGGCCGCCGAGGCCGGCGAGGACCACGACGACGGCGAGGCCGGCCGTCGTCGGGCGAGGGGCGCGGGTCACGCGCGAACCTTACCGAGAGCGGCGGGAGTGTGACCTAGGTCGTCGTGGGCCGGACGCCGGGAGCACTAGACTCGGGGGGCCTCCCACCCTCTGTCGAAGGACACCCCTGCCTTGATCACCGCCCATGGCGTCGAGCTGCGCTTCGGCGCCCGCACCCTGCTGCACGAGGCCACGTTCCGCATCGCGCCGGGCGACCGCATCGGCCTCGTCGGCCGCAACGGCGCGGGCAAGACGACGCTCACCAAGACGCTCGCGGGCGAGACGCTGCCCGCGGCCGGGCAGATCACCCGCGGCACCGACATCGGCTACCTGCCGCAGGACCCGCGCACGGGCGACCTCGACGTCATCGCGATGGACCGCGTGCTCAGCGCGCGCGGCCTGGACCACATCGTCACGCAGATGCGCGAGACGGAGGGGCTCATGGCGTCGGCCGACGCCGACACGCAGGCCGCGGCGCTCGAGCGGTACCCCAAGCTCGAGGCGCGTTTCCTCGCCGCCGGCGGGTACGCGGCCGAGTCCGAGGCGCACCGGATCACCAGCAACCTCGGCCTCGACGACCGCGTCCTGGCCCAGCCGCTGAACACGCTGTCCGGCGGTCAGCGCCGCCGCATCGAGCTGGCGCGCATCCTGTTCTCCGGCGTCGACACGCTGCTGCTCGACGAGCCCACCAACCACCTCGACGCCGACTCGATCGTCTGGCTGCGCGACTACCTCAAGACGTACAGCGGCGGGTTCATCGTGATCAGCCACGACGTCGACCTGCTGCGCGCCACGGTGAACAAGGTGTTCCACCTGGACGCGAACCGCGGCGAGCTCGACCAGTACAACCTGGGCTGGGACGCCTACCTGGAGCAGCGCGAGCAGGACGAGCGCCGCCGCCGCCGCGAGCGGGCCAACGCCGAGAAGAAGGCCGGCGTGCTGTTGGCCCAGGCCGACAAGATGCGTGCCAAGGCGACCAAGGCGACGGCCGCCCAGAACATGATGAAGCGCGCGGAGCGGATGCTGTCCGGGCTGGAGGGGGAGCGGCGCGCCGACAAGGTCGCGCACCTGCGGTTCCCGAAGCCGGCGCCCTGCGGCCGCACTCCGCTCACGGCCACCGAGCTGTCGAAGAGCTACGGGTCGCAGGAGGTCTTCGCGGGCGTCGACCTCGCCATCGACCGCGGCTCGCGCGTGGTCATCCTCGGCCTCAACGGCGCGGGCAAGACGACGCTGCTGCGCATCCTCGGCGGCGTGGAGCAGCCGGACACGGGACAGGTCGTGCCGGGGCACGGGCTGAAGATCGGCTACTACGCCCAGGAGCACGACACCCTGGACATGGACGCCACGGTCGTGGAGAACCTGCGGCACTCGGCCCCGGACCTCACCGACACCCAGGTGCGCTCGGTCCTCGGGTCGTTCCTGTTCAGCGGCGACGACGCGGAGAAGCCGGCGAACGTGCTGTCCGGCGGGGAGAAGACCCGGCTCGCCCTCGCCACACTCGTCGTCTCGAGCGCGAACGTGCTGCTGCTCGACGAGCCGACGAACAACCTCGACCCGGCGTCGCGCGCCGAGATCCTCGGCGCGCTCGACACCTACGAGGGGGCCGTGGTGATGGTCACCCACGACGACGGCGCGGTCGAGGCGCTCAATCCGGAGCGGGTGCTGCTGCTGCCGGACGGCGACGAGGACCTGTGGTCCGCGGACTACGCCGAGCTGGTGTCGCTGGCCTGACGCTCGCCGGCGGGCCGCTCGGCGTCGGCCCGCGGCCGCTCGGCGGCGTCCAGCAGGGCGTCCTCGTAGTCCTCGTCGAGCTTCCGCCGGCGGGGACGCTGGGGGCGCCCGGCAGCGCCCGGCCGCCCGGTCCCGTCCCGGGGGTCCGGGTCGTCGCCGGCGGCGAGGAGGTCGCCCGCCGTGACGTGCACGGGTCGCGTCTCACGCCGCCACAGCACGACGTAGCCGCCCAGCGCGCCGAGCGCGAAGATGCACCACTGCACCGTGTAGCTGAGGTGCGAGCCCGGGTCGGTGTCCGGCTCCGGGAGCGCGCCCGGCGTCGTCGCGGCGGACGGGTCCTCGGAGCGCAGCTGCCCGTACCCGCCCACGGTGGCGCCCTCTGCCCACGCGGCGCCGTCCGCGCCGGCGGCGAGCACCTGGTCGGTGTGGATGGCCTGCACCTGCCCTGCGGGGGTGCCCCGGTCGGAGGAAGGCTCGTCGGGCCGCATCGTCATCGTCACCTCGACCTCGCCGGACGGCGGGTCGGGCACGGAGGACGGCCCGCTCGCGTCCTCGCCCAGCGGCACGAACCCCCGGTCCACGACGAGGACGACCCGCTGCCCGTCCGCCCCGGTGGTCTCGAGCGGCACCAGCACGTGGAAGCCGGGCTGGCCGCCGACGGGGCGGTTGCGCAGCAGCACCGTGTCCTCGGGGCGGTAGGTGCCGGTGGCCACGGCGGGGCGCCACTCGTCATCCGGGTCGAGGACGTCGCCGGGCTCGGGCAGCACGTCCGTCAGGGGCACCGGGGCCGCCGCGTAGTTCGACTCCACCAGGTCGATCTGCGCCTCGCGCCACGTGTAGCGGTGCCACTGCCACACGGCCGCCAGGACGCACACGGCGGCCAGCAGCACGGCGCCCAGGCCGAGGGTGATCCACTGCCGGCGCGTGCGCGGCGCGGCGGGCCCGTCGGGGGAGCGGTGGTCGTCCGACGGCAGGGGCGGGCGGTCCGTGGGGTGGTCGGTCGTCACGCGCGATCGAGCTCCGCGACGGGGACCGTCTGCTTCCAGAACGAGCGCGCGCCGAGGAACTGCTCGAGGTGCTCGCGGTGGTCGTCGCACGCGAGCCACACCTTGCGGCGCTCCGGCGTGTGCAGCCGCGGGTTGTTCCACAGCAGGCCCCACGCCGCCTCGGCGCGGCAGCCCTTGGCGGAGCAGATCAGCTCGCCCGCCACCGGGTCGGCGTTCGTCCCGAGCACGTCCATCAGCGGGTCCCTCCGGGGTTCTCGTTCGTGTCCTCGTTCTCGTCCGCCGGGTCGTCCTGGTGCTCGACGACGCGGTGCGGGCCGTCGAACGTCTCCGGCCCGGAACCCTCCTGGCGGTGCGGGGCGGCGTCGTCCTGGGCGGGCTCCTGGGTGGACGCGGTCAGCTCGGTGGGCGCGACGTCGACCATCGGCGAGGTGTCGTAGGAGACGCGGTCGCGCCCCGCGTTCGCGAACAGCACCGCCGAGTACGGCAGGACGACGGCGGCGACGACAAGGACCCACCGCACCCAGGTGTCGCCGACGGCGATCGCGCCCAGGAAGCAGATCACCCGGATGCCCATCTGCACGAGGTAGCGGTGCGTGCGGCGCGCCTGGTCCTCCTCCAGCGGCTCGGGCGCGCTGGTGATCGAGGGGACCTCGGCACCCTGGTCCGCACCGTGGCGGCGGCCTCCGGAGGGGCGCGGACCGGGAGAGGTCGCGCGGGCGTTGCTCACCCGGCCAGTCTAAGGCGGCGCGCACAGCCCCCCGGACCCGCCGGCGGGGGCACCTCGCCTTGTAGGGATCCGACAAACCGCCGGGAGGACGTGTGACGCGCCGCGACCCTGCGAGGGCGCCGCGTCGGGGTACCGTCACCAGGGCGTCGACGGCCGTCCGCACGCCCGTCCCGCCCATCCCCGTCCGCCCGCACGAGCACGACCGCCCGAGGAGATTCCGTGACCGACGCCCCCGCCCCCCAGCCCGCCGCCGGTGCCGGCACCTCCGCCGGCCGGGTCGTCGTCGTGACCGGCGCGGCACGTGGCATCGGCCGCACCATCGCCGAGCACTTCGTCGCCGCGGGCGACACGGTCGCGACGCTCTACCGCAGCGGCGAGCTGCCGGAGGGCGTGCACGGCTACGTCGCCGACGTCACCGACAGCGCGGCCGTGGACGCCGCGTTCTCGGCGATCGAGTCCGACCTCGGCCCGGTCGAGGTGCTCGTCGCCAACGCCGGCGTCACGCGCGACCAGCTCCTGATGCGCATGAGCGACGAGGAGTTCGAGACCGTGCTCGACGTCAATCTCACCGGGACGTTCCGCTGCGTGCGCCGCGCCTCCAAGGGGATGATCCGTGCGCGCAAGGGCCGCATCGTGCTCGTCGGCTCGGTCGTGGGGCTGTACGGCGGCCCCGGCCAGGTCAACTACTCGTCGTCCAAGGCGGCCCTCGTGGGCATGGCCCGGTCGATCACCCGCGAGCTCGGCGGCCGGGGCATCACGGCGAACGTGGTGGCGCCGGGCTTCGTCGAGACGGACATGACGGCCGCGCTGCCCGAGGCGACCCAGAAGCAGTACAAGGCGTCGATCCCGGCCGGCCGGTTCGCGTCGACCGACGAGGTCGCGGGCGTCGTGCAGTTCCTCGCCTCCGACGCCGCGGCCTACGTCTCCGGCGCGGTCATCCCGGTCGACGGCGGCCTCGGCATGGGCCACTGACCGGCACTGCCGGCATCCCCGCTCCCACCCCCTCAGCACAACCGGAAGGTCATCATGGCTCTGCTCGACGGCAAGAAGCTCCTCATCACGGGCGTCCTCACGGACAGCTCGATCGCGTTCCACGCCGCCCGCCTCGCCCAGGAGGAGGGCGCCGAGGTGGTGCTCACCTCGTTCGGCCGCCAGATGAAGCTCACGCAGGCGTTCGCGAAGCGCCTGCCGGTCACGGCGCCCGTGGTGGAGCTGGACGTCACCAGCGACGAGGACCTCGCCGCCCTCCCGGAGCGCGTCAAGGAGCACGTGGACGGGATCGACGGCGTCGTGCACTCGATCGGCTTCGCCCCGCAGACCGTGATGGGCGGCAACTTCCTGGGCGCCGAGTGGGGCGACGTCGCGACGGCCCTGCAGGTCTCCACGTTCTCGTACAAGTCGCTCATCGAGGCGGCCCGCCCGCTGATGTCCGGCGGCGCCTACGTGGGCCTCACGTTCGACGCCACGTTCGCCTGGCCGGTCTACGACTGGATGGGCGTCGCGAAGGCCGGCCTGGAGTCCGCCAACCGCTACCTGGCCCGCGACCTCGGGCCCCACGGCATCCGGTGTAACCTCGTCTCCGCCGGGCCCATCCGCACCACGGCCGCGAAGTCCATCCCGGGGTTCGCGACCATGGAGGACGCCTGGCCGCAGCGGGCCCCGCTGGGCTGGGACCAGACGACGGCGGAGCCGGCTGCGCGCGCCGTCGTGGCACTTCTCTCGGACTGGTTCCCCGCCACGACCGGGGAGATCGTCCACGTCGACGGCGGTGTGCACGCGATGGGTCAGTGACGGGTCGGGGCCCGGAGCGGCCCCTGGAACGACCTGTGAGACGGAGCCCATGAGAGCGGTGACGCAGGCCGAGGGCGAGGCGCCGACCTGGCGCCTCGTGCTGTTGCGCCATGCCAAGGCGGAGCCCGGCAAGGGCGTGATCACCGACGACCGTCGCCCGCTGGCGCTGAACGGGCGCAAGCAGGCGAGCCGCGTCGGCATGGCGCTGACCGCGGCGGGGGTGCGGCCGCAGGTCGCGCTCGTGTCCTCTGCGCTGCGCACCCGGCAGACCTGGGACCTGGCCTCCTCCCACCTCGACGGCTCGGGTGACACCGTGCTCGAGGTGCGGGACGAGCTCTACGAGGCGAGCGTGCGCGACGTCCTCGGCCTCCTGCGGGAGGTCGAGGCGTCGGCGTGCACGGTGCTCGTCGTCGGGCACGAGCCGACCATGGCGGCGACGGCGGCGTACCTCGCCGGGGACGGCTCCGACGCCGCGGCGGTCGCCCAGGTGCGCGTCGGCGTCCCGACCGCCACCTACGCGGTGCTCGAGTCCGCCGAGCCGTGGTCCGAGTGGGGCCGCGACGGCGCGCGGCTCGTGCACGTCGGCCGGCCGTCCTGACCGTCAGGAGCTGCCGCGGGTCTCGCCGAGCAGCTCGTCGACGGTCGTGACCTCCACCAGCGGCGCGTAGAGCCCCATCGTGTCGAGCGCGCGCCGGTGATCGGCGTCGCTCGCCCCGGCGCACGCGTCGGCCACCACGCGGACCCGCCGGCCGGCGTCCGCGGCGGGCAGCACCGTGGACAGCACGCAGCAGTCGGTGGAGACGCCGGCCACCACCAGCTCGTCCGCGCGGCCCGTCGCCGCGTCGAGCTCCGGTCCCCACTTGCCGAACGTCGTTGCCGTGACCACCGGCGCGCCCGCGGGGTCCAGGCCGTCCGCGAACGCGTACAGCGGGTCGTCGGGCGGCACGAGGGCGAACGGCCACTGCGCGAAGTAGTCCCGCCACGCGCCCTCCGGCTCGCGGGGCGCCACGTAGCGGGTCCACACCGTCCGGCGGGCGAAGGCCGGCAGCAGCCGCCGCAGGTTCGCGGCCGCGGCGTCGAAGCCCGGCGCGGCCCACGGGCTGCCCGGCCGGCCGAAGACCGCCTGCATGTCGACCACGACGAGCGCGGCGCTCATGCCGCCTCCTGCGCCGACTCCTGGCGCCGCACCGCGCGCGCCGAGAGGACGAACGTGCCCAGCAGCCCGAGCGCGAGGGCCACGAGCACGCCGAGGTTCGCGCCCGCCCACTGACCGTCGCGGCCGCCGAGGCCGAGCGGCTCGAGCAGGTAGCCCTGCCACGACAGCCACCCGGCGTACGTGTTGGTGACGAGACCCCAGCCGATGGCGGTGCCTGCCACGACGAGCAGCACCGCCGACCACCGCACGCTGCCGTACCGCCCCCGCCGGTCCGCGAGCTCGTCGTCCGCGTAGTCCTTGCGGCGCAGCGCGATGTCGGCGAGCAGCACGCCGCACCAGGCGGCGATCGGCACGCCGAGCGTGATGAGGAAGCCCTGGAACGGGCCGAAGAAGTCGTCGGCGACGAAGACGACGTAGGTGGCGCCGAGCACCATGAGGACGCCGTCGATCGCGGCCGCCACCCAGCGCGGGGCGGGCAGCCCCAGCGACAGCAGGGCGAGGCCCGAGGAGTAGATGTCGAGCGCCGCGCCGCCGATCAGCCCGGCCAGCGCCACGACCATGAAGGGGACGAGGAACCACTCCGGCAGCAGCACGGCCAGCGCGCCGATCGGGTCGGCGCCGATCGCGTCGGCGAGGGCGGGGTCCGAGCCGGCGAGCAGCATCCCGGCGACGAGCAGCAGCACCGGCGGGAGGGAGGCGCCGAACGTCGTCCAGCCGACGACGGCGGGGCCGGAGGCCGTGCGCGGCAGGTAGCGCGAGTAGTCGGCCGCCATGTTCACCCAGCCGAGCCCGAAGCCGGTCATCATGAAGACCAGGCCGCCGATCACCTGCGGGGCCTGGCCGGGCGGGATCGCCGCGACCGTCGCCCAGTCGATGTGGCCCGCGACCAGCACCACGTAGATCACGGTGAGCACCGCGGTGAGCACGGTGATGACCTGCTGCAGCCGCATCACGAGCTGGAAGCCGAAGATCCCCGCGGCCACCACGACCAGCGCCACCACCGCGAGCGTCACGACCTGCGTCACGGTGCCGCCGCCCCACCCGAGGGTGCCGAGCACGGTCGCCGTCGCGAGCGTGGCGAGGGCGACGAGCACCGTCTCCCAGCCCACCGTGAGGATCCAGGACAGCAGCGACGGGAGCCGGTTGCCGTCCACGCCGAACGCCGCCCGGCTCAGCACCATCGTGGGCGCCGACCCGCGCCGTCCGGCGAGCGAGATGAACCCGCAGGCCAGGAACGACGCCACGATGCCCACGGCGCCCACGACCACGGCCTGCCAGAAGGACACGCCGAACGCCAGCAGGTACGCGCCGTAGCCCAGGCCCAGCACGGACACGTTCGCCGCGAACCACGGCCAGAACAGGTCCCGTGGCCTCCCGTGCCGCTCGGACTCGTCGATGGTGTTGAGCGCGTTGGTCTCGACCGTCGTCGCCATGCTCCGATCCTGGCCCCTGCCAGGGGCTTCGCGCTACGGGTGCGCGCTCAGGCCGGTGGGCTCAGGGCCGCCGGCTCAGGGGCGGGTGCTGGCGGGCCCGCGGCCCGCCGCGGCGTCGACGGCGTCGATGACGCCGAGCACGTCGTCGAGCCGGGGGCCGTCCACGCTGAACGGCGCCTGCGCGCGCACGAGCGGCTTGGCGGCGAAGGCGATGCCGATGCCCGCGGCGTCGATCATGTCGAGGTCGTTGGCCCCGTCCCCGACCGCGACGGTGTCGACCATCTCGAGCCCGCACTCGGCGGCCCAGCGGCGCAGCGTGGCGGCCTTGTCGGCGCGGTCGACGACCGGTCCGACGGTGCGGCCGGTGAGGACTCCGTCGGCCACCTCGAGGCGGTTGGCGCGCCAGCGGTCGATGCCGAGTGCGGCGGCGATCGGGCCGAGGATCTCGGCGAATCCGCCGGACACGAGCCCGAACTCCCAGCCGCGGCGGCGGGTCTCGCTCACGAGGTCCGCGGCGCCCGGCGTGAGGACGACGGCCTCGCGCACCGCGGTCAGCGCCTCGACGGGCACGCCCCGCAGGGTGGCGACCCGCTCGCGCAAGGAGCCGGCGAAGTCGAGCTCGCCACGCATCGCCCGCTCGGTCACCTCGGCGACCTCGGCGCGCGTGCCGGCGTGGTCGGCGAGCAGCTCGATCACCTCGGCGGTGATGAAGGTGGAGTCGACGTCGGTGACGACGAGCCGGCGGCGCGGCGCCTCGGCGCCGCCGTCCGCGGTGCTGGCGGGGGCGGGGGCGGTGCGGGGAGCGGGGTCAAGCAACGACGGTGCCCTTCGGGACGACGGTGATCCCCGACTCCGAGACGGTGAAGCCGCGGGCCCGGTCCTCGTCGTGGTCGACGCCGACGCGGGCCCGTTCGCTCACCACCACGTTCTTGTCGAGGATGGCGCGGTGGACCTGGGCGTGCCGCTCCACCTGGACGTTGTCCATCACGACGGCGTCCGTGACGGTGGCCCACGAGTGCAGGTGCGCGCCCGGGGACAGGATGGACCCTGCGACGGTCGCGCCGGAGATGAGGACACCAGGCGAGACGATCGAGTCGGCGGCGTGACCCAGGCGCCCCGGCCCGGCGTGCACGAACTTGGCGGGCGGCAGCCCCGTGTACCCGGTGAGCAGCGGCCAGTCCTGGTTGTACAGGTTGAACACCGGCTGCACGGCGATGAGGTCGGTGTTGGCCTCGAAGTAGGCGTCGATCGTCCCGACGTCGCGCCAGTAGTCGCGGTCGCGGTCGGTGGACCCGGGGATCTCGTTGCGGATGAAGTCGTACACGCCGGCGGTGCCCTCGGCGACGAACGCGGGGATGATGTCGCCGCCCATGTCGTGCCGGGAGTCGGGGTCGGCCGAGTCCTTCGTGACCGCCTCGACGAGCGCGTCGGCGTCGAACACGTAGTTGCCCATCGACGCGAGCACCTCGGTGGGGGAGTCGGGCAGCCCCACCGGGCTCTCCGGCTTCTCCAGGAACTCGCTGATCCGCGTCGGGTCCTCGCGGTCCACCTCGATGACGCCGAACTGGTCGGCCATCGCGATCGGCTGCCGGATGGCCGCGACCGTGGCGCGGGCGCCCGAGGAGACGTGCGCCTCCACCATCTGCGAGAAGTCCATGCGGTACACGTGGTCCGCGCCGACCACCACGACGATGTCGGGCCGTTCGTCGTCGATGATGTTGAGGCACTGGTAGATGGCGTCCGCGGACCCGAGGTACCAGTGCTTGCCGACCCGCTGCTGCGCGGGCACCGACGACACGTAGTTGCCGAGCAGCGACGACATGCGCCACGTCTTCGAGATGTGCCGGTCCAGCGAGTGCGACTTGTACTGGGTGAGCACGATGACGTGCAGGTAGTGCGAGTTGATGATGTTGGACAGCGCGAAGTCCACGAGCCGGTAGATGCCCCCGAAGGGGACGGCCGGCTTGGCACGGTGCGCGGTGAGCGGCATGAGGCGCTTGCCCTCGCCCCCGGCGAGGACGATCGCGAGCACGCGGGGCTGGGTCGACGCCATGCCACGACCCTAGGGCGTCGTGGGCCGCCGCGCCCGCGACCCGCCGACCCCGCTAGGTTGGCCGGGTGAGCACGCCCACCAGCAGCCCCGCCGGCAGCCCGTTCCGCGTCGACCTGCTGACCCGCGAGTACCCGCCGCACGTCTACGGGGGCGCCGGCGTGCACGTGGCCGAGCTGTCCGCCGTGCTGCGCCGCCACGTCGACGTGCGGGTGCGCTGCTTCGACGGGCCGCGCGCGGCCGCCGACGCCGAGGCGGGCGTGACGGGCTACGGCGTGCCGGCCGAGCTCGCGTCCGCGAACCCCGCCCTCGGCACGTTCGGCGTGGACCTGGCGATGGCGCAGGACGTCGGGGGCGCAGACGTCCTGCACTCGCACACCTGGTACGCCAACCTCGCCGGGCACGTCGGCGGCCTGCTGCACGGTGCGCCGCACGTCGTGACGGCGCACTCGCTCGAGCCGTTGCGGCCCTGGAAGGCGGAGCAGCTCGGCGGCGGGTACGCCCTGTCGTCGTGGGCGGAGCGCACCGCCTACCTGGGCGCCGCGGGCGTGATCGCGGTGTCCGCGGGGATGCGCGCCGACATCCTGCGCGTCTACCCGGAGCTCGACCCGGCGCGGGTGCACGTCGTGCACAACGGCATCGACCTCGCGGGCTGGCGGCGCCCGGCGCCCGGCGACCCGGCGGCCGAGCGGGTCGTCCGCGACCTCGGCATCGACCCCGAGCGCCCGGCCGTCGTGTTCGTCGGCCGCATCACCCGGCAGAAGGGCCTGCCGTACCTGCTGCGCGCCGCGGCGCGGCTGCCGCGCGAGGTGCAGGTCGTGCTGTGCGCGGGCGCCCCTGACACCGCGGAGCTCATGGCGGAGGTGCGCGGCCTCGTGGCGGACCTGCGCCGCGCGCGGGGCGGCACGGGCGAGGCGGGGCCCGGCGGCTCCGGTGCCGAGGCTGGGGTGGTCTGGATCGAGCAGATGCTGCCCCGCCCCGACCTGCTCGCCGTGCTCGCGGCGAGCACCGTCTTCGTCTGCCCGTCGGTGTACGAGCCGCTCGGGATCGTCAACCTCGAGGCGATGGCCGTCGGCCTGCCCGTGGTCGGCACCGCGACCGGCGGCATCCCCGAGGTGGTCGACGACGGCGTCACGGGCGCCCTGGTGCCGATCGAGCAGGCCGACGACGGCACGGGCACGCCGCTGGACCCCGAGCGGTTCGTCGCGGACCTGGCGGGTGCGCTCGAGCGGGTGCTCGACGACCCGGCCGGTGCGGCGGCGATGGGCGGGGCCGGCCGGCGCCGGGCCGAGGAGCTGTTCTCCTGGGAGGCCGTCGCCGAGCGCACCCTCGACGTCTACCGATCGGTCCTCGTTGGCTGACCCGCACGGCTGACCCGCACGGCTGACCCGCACGGCTGACCCGCACGGGTGAGCAGGACGGGTGAGCAGGACGGGTGAGCAGGACCGAGCGGGTCGCGCGGGCCGGTGGGCGGGGTCAGCCCACGGAGCCGTAGGTCGCGGCGCTGAGCGCCCGCCGGGCGGTGCGTTCCACCTCGCGCAGCGCGGTGGAGCGCTGGTCCGACTGCCAGACGTTGACGGCGCCGCCCTCGTCGACCGTCGCGAGGTCGACGATCGCGAGCAGGCGCGTCGCGAGCTGCAGCACCCGCGCGCGGCGGCCGTCGAGCTGCGGTACCGGCCAGCCGTCCGTCGTCCCGCCCCGGAGACGCTCGATCGCGTCCGCGGCGTCGTCGCGCCAGCGCGCCACGTCGAGGGCGTCGAGCGCGTCGGTCGCGGTGACGAGGCTGGTGCGCAGCTCGCGCTCGGCGTCGGCCAGGGAACCGAGGGTGCCGGCGACGAGGGTCGACCACGCCGGGACCGGCCGGACCTGCCACGCGACGAGGTGGCCGGGCTCGAGCGCGCTGCCGAACGCCGTCACCGCGGGCACGGCGGCGAAGGAGCCCGCCGGGGTGGTGACCACCACGCACTCGCCGGCGTCGGTCGCCGCGGCGCTGACGTCCGCGGGCACCCCGCCGAGGTCGCCGGGGGCGGGGAGCAGCGCGCACACCTCGCGCGGGCCGTCGAGCCACGTCGTGACGAGCTCGCGCAGGTCGGCGTCGTCGGCCCCGGGGAGGCCGACGACGCCGTGCGGCTCGTCGTCGCCCTGCACGCTGCGCACGACGACCCCGGGCGCGGCGCCGGCCGTCTGCAGCCACAGGGCCAGCACGACGCTGCGCGGGAGGACGTTCGGGTCGGTCTCCACGGGGCTCACAGTAGACGTCCGCGAAGCGCGTCCGCAGGGCGAGGCGGTCGTCCGGGCCGGGGTGCGTGCTCGGGTAGGGTCGGGCCTCATGAGCGCGGTTCTCGACCTGCAGGGCGTCACCGTTCGACGCGGTACCACCACCATCCTCGACGCCGTGGACTGGCAGGTGAACGAGGGCGAGCGCTGGGTCGTCCTCGGCCCCAACGGCGCCGGCAAGACGACCATGCTGCAGATCCTCGCCGCACGCTCGCACCCCACGGCCGGGACGGCGGAGCTCCTGGGCGAGCGCCTGGGCCGCGTCGACGTGTTCGAGCTGCGCCCGCGGATCGGCTTCGCCTCCGCGGCCCTCGCCGACCGGATCCCGGGGCACGAGACCGTCCGCGACGTGGTGCTCACGGCGGCGTACGGCGTGACCGGCCGGTGGCAGGAGACCTACGAGGAGTTCGACGAGCAGCGGGCCAAGGACCTGCTCGCGGCGTTCGACGTCGCGGACCTGGCGGACCGCTTCTACGGGACCCTGTCGGAGGGCGAGCGCAAGCGCGTGCAGATCGCCCGTGCCCTCATGACCGACCCGGAGATCCTGCTGCTCGACGAGCCCGCGGCGGGCCTGGACCTCGCCGGCCGGGAGGAGCTGGTCGGCGCGCTGTCCGAACTCGCGGCCGACCCGGCGTCGCCCGTCCTGGTGCTCGTGACGCACCACGTCGAGGAGATCCCGCCGGGGTTCACCCACCTCATGCTCATGAAGCGCGGGGGCATCCAGGCCGCCGGTCCGATCCACGAGGTGCTCACGGCCGAGAACCTCTCGCAGGCGTTCGGCACCCCTCTCATGGTCGCCCACGGCGGGGGCCGCTGGCTGGCCCGTGCGGCGCGACCCGCCGGCCGCTGAGACGGCTTCCCGCGTCGGCTCGGGCTTGGTAAAGTCTGTGCAAAACCTGGTGGCGGGGGCGTCGCTTCCCTGAGGGGTCTCCGGCACCGCACGCTCCCGCGAGGGACGACGAGGGGAGAGGTCCGTGGACTCCTGGCTGTGGTGGGTCGGAGGCGCGCTGC
This sequence comes from Isoptericola sp. NPDC019482, assembly GCF_040632295.1. NCBI lineage: Bacteria > Bacillati > Actinomycetota > Actinomycetes > Micrococcales > Promicromonosporaceae > Isoptericola > Isoptericola sp. NPDC019482. Next base: position 39,068 of record NZ_JBEYBQ010000009.1, on the reverse strand, counting down.
TGCTCGCCGCGATCGAGATGCTCTCGTTGGACCTCGTGCTGATCATGCTCGCCGGCGGCGCCCTCGGCGGAGCCGTCACCGCGGCGGCGGGCGGTGAGCTCTGGCTCCAGATCCTCGTCGCATGCATCGTGTCCGCGCTGCTGCTCTTCACGCTGCGACCCTGGCTGCTGCGCCACCTGCGCCAGCGGATGCCGCTGGTCGAGACCAACGCGGCGGGCCAGATCGGCCGGCTGGCCGTGGTCCTGGCCGAGGTCACCGAGACCGGCGGCCGAGTCAAGCTGCAGGGCGAGGTCTGGAGCGCCCGCCTCGAGGACGACGGCATCCCGAACTCGACCGGGCGCGTGCCCGTCGGCGCCGAGGTCCGCGTCGTCCGTATCGACGGCGCGACCGCCGTCGTCGCCCCGGTGGCGACGACGCACGAGCAGCACCCCGCCTGACGTCCCGCGCGCCGGGCCCTCCCGCCGGCCGGGATCCTGCACGACCCGCCGGGGAGACCGGCGGCACCGTCCGATGTCGACAGTGTCGACAGGAAAGGACCGACGTGTCCGATACCGAACCCGGCACCATCGTGCTCTACGTGGTGCTCCTCATCCTGGCGATCGTGCTGATCGTCGCGCTGGTCAAGGCCGTGCGCATCGTCCCCCAGGCGACGGCGCTGATCGTCGAGCGGCTCGGTCGCTACAACAAGACCTTCGAGCCCGGGCTGCACCTGCTGGTGCCGTTCGTCGACCGCATCCGTGCGGGCGTCGACCTGCGTGAGCAGGTCGTGTCCTTCCCGCCGCAGCCCGTGATCACGAGCGACAACCTCGTGGTGAGCATCGACACCGTCATCTACTTCCAGGTGACGGAGCCCAAGTCGGCGGTCTACGAGATCGCGAACTACATCACCGGTATCGAGCAGCTCACGGTCACCACGCTGCGCAACGTCGTCGGTTCCATGGACCTCGAGCAGACGCTCACCAGTCGCGACCAGATCAACGGCCAGCTGCGCGGCGTCCTCGACGAGGCGACCGGCCGCTGGGGCGTGCGCGTCAACCGCGTCGAGCTGAAGTCGATCGAGCCGCCCGCCTCCGTGCAGGGCGCGATGGAGCAGCAGATGCGCGCCGAGCGTGACCGTCGCGCCACGATCCTCACGGCGGAGGGTGTCAAGCAGTCGCAGATCCTCACCGCCGAGGGTGAGAAGCAGTCCCAGATCCTCCGGGCCGAGGGTGACGCCCAGGCGAAGATCCTCCAGGCCGAGGGTGAGGCGCGCGCCATCCTCCAGGTGTTCGGCGCGATCCACGAGGGCGACGCCGACCCGAAGCTGCTGGCCTACCAGTACCTGCAGATGCTGCCGGAGATCGCCAACGGCAACGCGTCGAAGCTGTGGGTCGTGCCCACCGAGTTCACCGCGGCGCTCGGCTCGATCGCCAAGGGCTTCGGCGGCGTGCCCGGCACGCCCGGCATCCCCACCCCGCCCGCCGACGACGAGGGCGGCGCCGAGGCGCGCCCGCGGCCGTCGTCGCTCCCCGCGCAGGCCCTGGAGGACCCGGGCGAGGCGCTCGCGGAGGCGCGGCGCCAGGCCGAGGCCGCCACGGCGGACGCCACGAGCGCGGGCACCCGGTCGGGCGCACCGTTCGACCCGTCCGCCGAGCGCGGCCAGCGGCCGTCGGACGGCCCGACGCCGCCGCCGTCGCCCGGGGCGCAGCCGCGGTCGCTCGGCGGCGAGCCGGAGGACCCGCAGCAGTAGCGGTGGTCCCGGCACGTTGCCGGCAGGTGGCCGGCGCGAATCCGGACGCGAGGGCCGTCACCCCGAGGGGTGGCGGCCCTCGCCGTCTCCGGACGGCGCCGACCGGTGCGGATCGACCAGCGTTGCGGAGTGAGTGCTCACTCATTTAGTGTGGCGACCATGAGCCCCACGCCCACGCCGACCGGTCGTGCCGCCCCCATGGCGCCGGACGACCGCCGCTCGGCGATCGTCGACGCCGTGCTCCCGCTCGTCGGCGAGTTCGGCCTCGACGTCACGTCCCGCGAGCTCGCGGATGCCGCGGGCGTCGCCGAGGGCACGCTGTTCCGCGCCTTCGGGGACAAGTACACGCTCATCGGCGCGGTGGCGGTCGAGGGCCTGCACCGCGCGTCCGGGCCGGTCGAGACGCGCGCGGAGCTGGCGGCGATCGACCGCGAGGCGCTGCTCGAGGAGCGGCTCGAGCGGGTCATCGAGCTCGGCCGCCGCCGGATGAGCGACGTCATGCGCTGGATGGGCGTGCTGCGCGCGCTGCACCACCGCACCGGGGCGCGCGACCAGGTCGAGCCCGGGCACGTGCAGGACTTCCGCGCGCAGCTGATGGAGCAGCGGGAGCAGCAGCGCGAGGCCACGGTCGCCGGCCTGATCGGGGTGCTGCAGCCCGACGAGCACCGGCTCCGGGTGCCGATCGAGGTCGCGGTGGCCCTGGTCGAGGCGAGCATCGCCGGCACGCACGCCCGCGTCGACCACCTGCTGCCGGCACCCTCGCCCCGGGTCGTCGCCGATGCGCTCGTCAACGGCATCGCGGAGGATCGAGAAGAAGAGCACGTTCCCGAGGCCACCCCGGCGCAGAACGCTGCGCACCGGAAGAACACCGCGTCCGACAATTTCCCCGGGACGGCGACGCCCCGTACCCCCCACCCCCAGGAGCCCTGATGCTCGTCTCCCTGGCGCGGAGCTATCTGCGCCCGTACTCCGGCGCGGTCGCGCTGCTGCTGGTGCTCCAGCTGCTCGCGACCCTCGCCTCGCTCTACCTGCCGTCCCTCAACGCGGACATCGTCGACAACGGCGTGACCACCGGGGACACGGCCTACATCATGCGCGTGGGCGGGTGGATGCTCGTCGTGAGCCTCGTCCAGGTCGCCTGCGCGATCGGCGCGGTGTTCCTGGGCGCCCGGGCCGCGACGGCGCTGGGCCGTGACGTGCGCCGCGACCTGTTCGACTCGGTGCAGGGCTTCTCCGCCCGCGAGCTCGGGCAGTTCGGCGCCCCGTCGCTCATCACCCGTACGACCAACGACGTGCAGCAGGTGATGATGGTCGTGCTGATGACCTTCACCATCATGGTGATGGCGCCGATCATGCTGGTCGGCGGCGTCATCATGGCGCTGCAGGAGGACGTCGAGCTCTCGGCGCTGCTGCTCGTCGTCGTGCCCGTGCTGGGCATCGCGATGGGCCTGCTGATGTGGCGGATGGTGCCGTACTTCAAGGCGATGCAGAAGCGGATCGACGCGATCAACGGCGTGCTCCGTGAGCAGATCACCGGCCTGCGGGTGGTGCGGGCGTTCGTCCGCGAGCGCCGCGAGCTGGAGCGGTTCGGTGCCACCAACGAGGCCCTGTACGACACGTCGCTCAACGCGGGCAAGCTCATGGCCCTGGCGTTCCCGATGGTCATGCTCATCATGAACGCCTCGAGCGTGGCGGTGCTGTGGTTCGGCGCGCAGCGCATCGACAACGGGCAGATGCAGGTGGGCGCGCTGATGGCGTTCCTCAGCTACATCATGTACATCCTCATGGCCGTCATGATGTCGACGATGATGGTGATGATGGTGCCGCGCGCCTCGGTCGCCGCGGGCCGCATCAGCGAGGTCCTCGACACCGAGACCTCGGTCACAGAGCCGACCGCGCCGGTGTCCCTCTCCTCCCTGGCCGGCGGCGAGGGGCCGCGCGGCGAGGTGCGGTTCGAGGGCGTCGAGTTCCGGTACCCCGGCGCCGACGAGCCGGTGCTGCACGACCTGTCGTTCACCGCGTCTCCCGGGCGGGTGACCGCGATCATCGGCTCGACCGGCGCGGGCAAGACGACGCTGCTCAACCTCGTGCCGCGGCTCTTCGACGTGACCGGCGGGCGGGTGCTCCTGGACGGCGTGGACGTGCGGCACCTGTCCACGGCGGACCTCGGTTCCCAGCTCGGCCTGGTGCCGCAGAAGGCGTTCCTGTTCAGCGGGACCGTCGCGGACAACCTGCGCTACGGCAAGGGCGACGCCACCGAGGACGAGATGTGGTCCGCGCTGGAGATCGCGCAGGCGCGCGACTTCGTCGAGGCACTGCCGGAGGGCCTCGAGGCGCCGGTGGCGCAGGGTGGCTCCACCTTCTCCGGCGGGCAGCGGCAGCGGCTCGCGATCGCGCGTGCCGTCGTCCGGCGCCCGCGCGTCTACCTGTTCGACGACTCGTTCTCGGCCCTCGACTACAGCACGGACGCGCGGCTGCGCGCCGCGCTGCGGCCACGCACGCAGGACGCGACCGTCCTCGTCGTCGCGCAGCGCGTGGCGACCATCCGGGACGCCGACCAGATCCTCGTGCTCGACCACGGGCGCATCGTCGGGCGCGGCACGCACGCCGAGCTGCTCGCCGACAACGAGACCTACCAGGAGATCGTCTCCTCCCAGATGTCCCTCGAGGAGGCGGCATGAGCACCGAACGCAAGGCACCGGCCGCCCGTCCCGCCGGCGGACCCCGCGGCGGCCACGGCCCGATGGGCGGCATGGGCGGGGCCCCGGGCGCCAAGGCGATGGACTTCCGCGGGTCGCTCGTGCGGTTCGCGCGGGTCATGCGCCCCGAGCGGGCGCGCGTCGTCCTGCTCACCCTGTGCGGCATCGTGTCGGTGGCGCTCACCGTGGCGGGCCCGAAGATCCTCGGCGAGGCCACCAACGTCATCTTCGCCGGGGTGGTCGGCAAGGCCCTGGGCGCCTCCGTGCCCGCCGGGACGCCGATCGACCAGGTGGTCGAGGGGCTGCGCGCGTCCGGTGACACCACCCAGGCCGACATGCTCGCCTCGATGCAGGGCGTCGTGGTCGGGCAGGGCGTGGACTTCACCCGCCTCGCGGAGATCCTGATGTGGGTGCTCGCGATCTACCTGGGCGCGTTCCTCTTCGGCTGGCTGCAGGCGCGGATCATGACCATCGCCGTGCAGAACACGATGCGCCGCCTGCGCGACGACGTCGAGGCCAAGCTGCACCGCATCCCGCTGAGCTACGTGGACAAGCAGGCCAAGGGCGAGATCCTCTCGCGCGTCACCAACGACATCGACAACGTCGCGCAGACGACGACCCAGACGCTCGCGCAGCTCGTGACCTCCGTGCTCACGGTGATCGGCGTGCTCGGGATGATGTTCTGGATCTCGTGGGTGCTGGCGCTCGTCGCGCTGGTGACCGTGCCGTTGTCCGTGATCCTCACGATGCAGATCGCCAAGCGGTCGCAGCCGCAGTTCGTGGCGCAGTGGGCGGCGACCGGGCGGCTCAACGCGCACGTCGAGGAGATGTTCACCGGCCACTCGCTGGTCAAGGTCTACGGGCGCCAGGAGGCGGCGGCCCAGAAGTTCGGCGCGGAGAACGAGGCGCTGTACGACGCGTCCCGCAAGTCGCAGTTCATCTCCGGCACCATGCAGCCGTCGATGGGCTTCCTCGCGAACCTCAACTACGTGATCGTGGCCGTGATCGGCGGGCTGCGCGTGGCGTCGGGGCAGCTGTCGCTCGGTGACGTGCAGGCGTTCATCCAGTACTCGCGGCAGTTCACGCAGCCGCTCACGCAGATCGCGTCGATGATGAACCTGCTCCAGTCCGGCGTCGCGTCGGCCGAGCGGGTGTTCGAGCTGCTCGACGCGCCGGAGCAGGAGCCGGACCCGGCGGACCCCCACCGGCTCGGCGAGGTCCGCGGCCGCGTGGCGTTCGAGGACGTCTCGTTCTCCTACGTCCCCGAGACGCCGCTCATCGAGCACCTCGACCTCGTCGCGGAACCCGGTCAGACGATCGCGATCGTCGGGCCGACGGGCGCCGGCAAGACGACGCTGGTGAACCTGCTCATGCGGTTCTACGAGGTGAGCTCCGGGCGCATCACGCTCGACGGCGTGGACACGCGCGACCTGACGCGGGACGACCTGCGCTCGCGGATCGGCATGGTGCTGCAGGACACGTGGCTGTTCAAGGGCACCATCGAGGAGAACCTGCGGTACGGGGTGCGCGACGGCGCCACGGTCGGGGAGGCGGAGTTCCTCGCCGCGACCGAGGCCACGCACGTGGACCCGTTCGTGCGCACGCTGCCCGACGGGTACGCGACGCTGCTCGACGACGAGGCGACCTCGCTGTCCGCGGGGGAGAAGCAGCTGCTGACCATCGCCCGCGCGTTCCTCGCCGACCCGGAGATCCTCGTCCTCGACGAGGCGACGAGCTCGGTCGACACCCGCACCGAGGTGCTGGTGCAGCAGGCGATGAACGCGCTGCGGGCGAACCGCACGTCGTTCGTCATCGCGCACCGCCTGTCGACCATCCGCGACGCCGACACCATCGTCGTCATGGAGCACGGGCAGATCGTGGAGCAGGGCGACCACGACACGCTGCTCGCCGCGGGCGGGGCCTACGCGCGGCTGTACGAGTCGCAGTTCAGCGCCCCCGCGGTGGACGAGGAGGACGTGGTGGCCGACTCCGCCGGGGTCTGACGGCGGACCCGCTCGATGTCGTCAGGGGTCAGGGCAGCACGAGCATCCGGGCCGGCGGCGCGCCCTCGCGCTGCCAGTCGAACCGCGCCTCTCCGACGACGCGCCACCCGCGGTGGAGGTAGACGGCGTGCGCGACGCCGTCGCGGTCGTCGACGTCGAGCACCGGCGTGCGGCCCCGGGCGTGCAGGTGCGCCACGGCGACGTCGAGCAGCGCGCCGCCGACGCCGCGGCCCTGCGCGTCCGGGCCGACGAAGAGGACCGACACGCAACCCAGCTCGTCGACCGGGCGGCCGGCGCCCGCGGACCAGATGGCGCCGAACCGGTCGTCCGGCACGGACGTCACGCTCACGTGCCCCACGACCGCGCCGTCGAGCTCGGCGACCCACGCGCGCTCCTCGTCGGGCCGCACCAGGAACTCCTCGACCGGGAAGGGCAGCGGCCACCGGTGCGGGTAGCCCGACGCCGGCTGCTGGGCGGCGAGGACGTCGACGAGGGCGGGCAGGTCGGCGGTGGTGCGGTCGCGGAGCACGACGGCGGGCGTGCGGGCCGGGGCGTGGGAGGTCACCTCGCGATCCTGGCACGGGGCCCCGACAGGCTCGCGCCGGTCGGGGCCCGGGGTCCGAGGTGGTGCGGACGTCACGCAGAGACGCTGAGCGTGGCCCCGACGGCAGCCGGGTCGGCGAGGGCGGCGGCGTGCACCCGCGCGAGCTGCGCGCGGGACACCTTGAGCCCGCGCCGCGTGTCGTCGGTCGTGACGTGGGCGGGTGCCTCGGTGTCGGCGCCGTCGGCCGCGTCGTCCGGGGCGTCGGTGAGCGAGACGGGGCGGACGAGCGTCCAGTCCAGGCCGCTGGCGCGCACCACGTCCTCCTGCCGGCCCGAGTCCGTGAACTGGCGGCCGATGACGAAGCGGAACACCAGCTTCCACGTGAGGTCGAGGTGCGCCCACGAGTCGCCGAGCCCGTAGGTGCTCTGCACGACCAGGCGGCGCACGCCGGTCTCCCGCATCGCGTCCACGACGTTCCTGGTGCCGCGCGACCGCACGTCCGGCGCCGTGCTCGACCGGCGCAGCCACTGCACGGCGAGCGGGTTGTCCGAGATGCCGAGCGCGACGACGACGGCGTCCTGCCCGGCGACGGCCTTGGCGACGGCCTCGGGGTCGAGGGCGTCGCCGTCGACGGGCCGCACGGAGCCCGGCCCAGCGCCCGGCCCAGCGCCCGGCCCAGCGCCCGGCCCAGCGCCCGGCCCAGCGACCGGGGCGGCGAACGCGGTGCTCGCCGTCCGGCCGAACGCGGTCACGCGGTGACCCGCGGCCACGAGCTCGCGGGTGATGGCGAGGCCGCTACCCCGCGTCGCTCCGATCACGATGACGTCCATGAGAGTCCTCCTCGTCGTGCCGGGTCCCGTGCGGCCCCGGCCTCTGGCTCCAGACTTCCGCCCGGGAGCCGGACGAACCATGAGGTGTCATCCGGGAGTCTTGACCGTTCGTCCGGAGGGTCGCAGGATGGCGGGATGAGCGACGCTGCCGCCCTGCTGCCCGTCCCCGGCGCGGGGAAGCCGCAGGAGGATCCCTGGGCGGACGTGCTCGGGACCCTCGAGATGGACGCCGTCTTCTGCTCCACCGGCCGGTTCTCCGAGCCGTGGGGCATCGCGATGCCGGCGCTGCCGGGCGTGCTGATGTTCCACCTGCTGCTCGACGGCCGGGCGGTCGTCGACGTCGAGGGCGGGCGGCACGGCCTCGGCCCCGGCGACCTCGTGCTGGTGCCGCACGGCGCCGGCCACGCGATCACCGGCACCGCCGACGACCCGGCCACCGGGCTCTGGGACGTCGACCGCACGGTGGTCGCCGACCGGTACGAGCAGCTGCGGATCGACGGTGGCGGTCGCCCGGCCACCCTGGTCTGCGGCGCGGTCGGGTTCACCGACCCCGGCGTCGGCCGCCTGCTGGCGAGCCTGCCGGCCGTGCTCCGGGCGCCGGACGCCATCAGTGCCGGTGACAGTGCCGGTGACAGTGCCGGTGACGGTGCCGGTGACGGTGCCGGTGACGGCGATGCCGTCGAGCCGGACGGCGACTGGCTGCGCGCCGTCGTCGCCGCGATCGACCACGAGGTGCGCCACCCGCGGCCGGGCACCGACGTCGTCACCGCCCGGCTGGCCGACGTGCTCCTCGTGCACGTGGTGCGCCGCTGGCTCGAGGCCCAGGAGCCGGCGTCGGGCTGGATCGCCGCGCTGCGCGACCCGGCGCTGGGCCCGGTCCTGCGCGCCGTGCACGCGGCACCGCAGGACCCGTGGACGCTGGAGTCGCTCGCCGCCGTCGCGCGGCTGTCCCGGTCCGTGTTCGCCGAACGGTTCGCCCGCACGGTGGGCGAGCCGCCCATGGCCTACGTGGCCGGGTGCCGGATGGATGCCGCCGCGCGGCTGCTGCGCGCCACGGACGCGAGCGTCGAGCGCGTCGCCCGGCAGGTCGGCTACGACTCGGTACCGGGCTTCCACCGTGCGTTCGTGCGACGGCACGGCGCGACGCCGGGCGCGTGGCGGGCGGGCGCCCCCGTGCGCACGCTGGCGGAGGTCCTCGCGCGCTGACCGGTCTCCCGCGGGCGAGGGCCCGGGGGAGAATGCGTCGGTGAGCACCCCCGAGCCCGGCGTCGACGACGCCCGCACCACCCGCGTCACCGACCCCGCCGACCCGCGCCTGCACGACTACACGGACCTCAAGGACGTGAAGCTCCGCTCCGTGCGCGAGCCCGCCGAGGGGCTGTACATGGCGGAGTCGTCGTCGGTGATCCGGCGTGCGCTCGAGGCGGGCCACCGGCCGCGGTCGTTCCTCATGGCCGAGAAGTGGCTCGACTCCATGGCGGACGTGCTCGCCGCCCACCCCGACGCCCCGGTGTACGTCGGCTCCGACGAGGTGGTGCAGCAGATCACGGGGTTCCACCTGCACCGCGGGGCGCTCGCGGCGATGCACCGACCCGTGCTGCCGTCCGCGCACGAGCTGCTCGCCGCGGCGCGGGGCGGGGAGGGTGCCTGCCGGGTCGCCGTGCTGGAGGACATCGTCGACCACACCAACGTCGGGGCCATCTTCCGCGGGGCCGCGGCCCTCGGCGTCGACGCCGTCCTGGTGTCGCCGCGCTGCGCCGACCCGCTCTACCGCCGGTCGGTGCGGGTGTCGATGGGCACCGTGTTCCAGGTGCCGTGGACGCGGCTGGAGTCGTGGCCGGGCGGCCTGCACGCGCTGCAGGAGGACGGCTTCACCGTCGCGGCGCTCGCGCTGTCCGACGACTCGGTCTCGCTCGACGACCTGGTCGCCGACCCGCCCGAACGCCTCGCGATGGTGCTGGGCACCGAGGGTGACGGCCTGTCGCGCGGTGCCGTGGCAGCGGCCGACGTCGTGGTGCGGATCCCCATGGCCGGGGGAGTGGACTCGCTCAACGTCGCCGCCGCGTCTGCCGTCGCGTTCTGGGCGACGCGCGACCGAGGGTGACCTGAGTCACTCGGAATTACGCAACAGGGGGATGACGTAACCCTTCGGTGAAGGTTAGCCTCACCTACGTGAGTCAGACCTTGGTGACCTCGCCGCCCCCCGTGGTCGAGTCCCGTCCCGCCGTCGCGATGGCCGGACGCGGCCTGCGGCTGTCCTACGACCGCCGCACCGTCGTCGACGACGCGGAGATCGAGCTGCGGCCGGGCGCCGTGACGGCGCTGCTCGGGCCCAACGGCTCGGGCAAGTCGACGCTGCTGCGCTCGCTCGCGCGGCTGCACCGCCCCGATGCGGGCAGCGTCACGCTCGCCGACGGCGACCGCGACGGCGACACCGACGCGCTCGCCCTGCACCCCAAGGACTTCGCGCGGCGGGTCACGCTGCTGTCGCAGAGCCACCCGACGCCCAGCGGCGTCACGGTGCGCGACGTCGTCGCCTACGGGCGCCACCCCTACCGCGGGCGCTTCCGCTCCGCCGACGACGACGGGCCGCAGGCCGTCGCGCACGCCATGGACGTCACCGGCGTCGCCGAGATGGCCGAGCGGGGCGTCGACGAGCTCTCCGGCGGCGAGCTGCAGCGCGTGTGGCTCGCGACCTGCCTCGCGCAGGACACCGGCGTGCTGCTCCTCGACGAGCCCACCACCTACCTCGACCTGCGCTACCAGGTCGAGCTGCTCGACCTGGTGCGCGACCTCGCCACCGAGCACGGCGTCGCCGTCGGCGTCGTCCTGCACGACCTCAACCAGGCGGCCGCCGTCGCGGACCACGTCGTGGTGCTGCACCGCGGCCAGGTGCGGGCCTCCGGGCCCGCCGCCCGGGTGCTCACCAGCGAGCTGCTCACCGAGGTGTACGGCATCCGCGTCGACGTGACGACCCACCCGGACACCGGCCGCACCCGCTGCGAGGCCGTCGGCAGGCACGCCGCGCGCGACGTCTGACCTCCCCTCGCCACCAGACTCGCCCCCGGACCCACCCCTCGCCGGCGCCCCCGCCCGGCACCGTCGCGCCCGCACCCGTGGCGCACCGACCGAAGGACAACGAGACACCCATGCGCATCCCCACCCGTTCGCTGCTGGCCGGAACCACCGCCGCCGTGGCCGTGCTCGCCCTCACCGCGTGCGGCACCACTGAGGACCCGGCGGCCGAGGCCGCCGCCGAGCCGTCGGCCGCGGCCGGTCCCGTCACGTACACCGACGAGCGCGGAGAGCACACCCTCGACGCCCCCGCGGCCGACGTCGTCTCGCTCGAGTGGGGCCTCACGGAGAACCTCGTCGCGCTCGGTGTCGAGCCCGCGGGCCAGGCCGACGTGGCCGGCTACAACACCTGGGACACGGTGGCGCCGATCGACGAGGGCACCCCCGACGTCGGAACGCGCGGCGAGCCCAGCCTCGACGCGATCTCCGCGCTCGAGCCGGACCTGGTGGTCACCACCACCGACATCCCCGAGAACGTCATCGCCCAGATCGAGGAGGTCGCGCCCGTCCTGACGCTGCGCGGCTCCGACGGCGCCGACCCGCTCGGGTACATGCGGCAGACCGTGACCACCCTGGGCGAGGTCACCGGGAAGCAGGACGCGGCCACCCAGGCGCTCGCGGACTTCGACGCCAAGGTCGCCGAGGGCAAGGCCGCCCTCGAGGACGCCGGGCTCGGCGGCGCCGAGTTCACGATGGCCGACGGGTGGATCGCCAACGGCACCGTCTCGGTGCGCATGTACACCCCGGGCTCCTTCTTCGGCGCCCTCGGCGAGGCCGTCGGCCTCAAGGACGCCTGGACCGAGGGCGGCGACCCCGACTACGGGCTCGCGCAGACCGACGTCGAGGGCCTGACCAAGCTCGGCGACGTGAAGTTCGTCTACGCCGCCAACGACTCGGAGGCGGACCCCTTCGCCGACGGGCTCGAGGGCAACAAGGTCTGGGAGCAGCTGCCGTTCGTCACGGCGGGCGACGTGCACCGCATCCCCGACGGCATCTGGATGTTCGGCGGCCCGCTGTCCGGCGCGGCGTACATCGACGCGCTCGTCGACGCGCTCGCCTGACCGTCCGCAGCACGTGTCCGTGACCGTCTCCCCGCCGTCCGCCGCCCCCGCCGTGCCGGGGCGGCGGGCGGCGCCCGTCCGTGTCGTGGCGGCGTTCGCCGTCGCGCTCCTGGCCGTGCTCGTCCTGGCCGCGGTGCACCTCACCCAGGGCACGGCGGACGTCGGCGCGCTCGACGTCCTGCGCGCGCTCGTCGGCGCCGACCACGACGGCACGGTGGCCGTGCTCGTCTCCTCCCGGCTGCCGCGCCTGCTGGCGGGCCTGCTCGTGGGCGTCGCCCTCGGCGTCGCGGGAGCGGTGCTGCAGTCGGTGGCCCGCAACCCGCTGGCCTCGCCGGACACGCTGGCGGTCAACGCCGGCGCGTACGTCACGGTGGTCGCCGCGGCGGCCCTGGGCCTGAGCGTGCCCTTCTACCTGCAGGGCGGCATCGCGTTCGTGGGCGGGCTGGCGGCCGCGGCGCTCGTTCTCGCGCTCGCGCGCGGCGGCGCCGACGGCCCCACCCGGCTGGTCCTCGCGGGCTCGGCCATCATGCTCGCGCTCCACTCGCTGACGATGGTGCTGCTCGTGCTCTTCGAGCAGGAGACGACCGGCCTGTTCGCGTGGGGGAGCGGCAGCATCGTCCAGTCCGGCACACGCACCGTGAGCATGGCGGCCCCCGTCGTCCTGGTCGGCGTCGCCGCCGCCCTCCTGCTCGCCCGCCGGCTCGACCTCCTCGGCCTCGGCGACGACGCCGCGCGCGTCCTCGGCATCGACGTGCGCCGCACGCGGGTGCTCGCCGTCCTGGCGGCCGTGCTGCTCGCCGCGATCGCCGTGACGGTCGCCGGCCCGATCGGCTTCGTCGGACTCGCGGCGCCCGTCATCGCCCGGCTCGTGGGGCGCAAGGTGCCCGGCCTCGGCCGGCACGTGCTGCTCCTGCCGTTCGCGGCCCTCGTCGGCGTCGTCGTGGTGCTCGGCGCGGACGTGCTGCTGCGGGCGATCCTGCCCGGTCAGGCCTCGGTCGTGGTGCCGACCGGCGTCGTGACGAGCGTGCTCGGTGCCGGCATCCTCGTGTGGATGGCCCGGCGGCTGCGCGACGCCGGGGCCGGGGCGCGGGGTGCCCGCGGGGCGCTCGGCCGGCCCCGCTCACGGGCGTGGGTCGTCACCGTCCTGGTCGTCCTCTCCGTCGCTCTCGCCGCGGCCGTGGTGGCGGGCCTGCTGCTCGGGGACCGGATCGTGCTGCTCGGCGACGTCTCGAACTGGGTGCAGGGCGCCGCGGGGCGCCAGGTGAGCTTCGTGCTCGACCAGCGCGTGCCGCGCGTGCTCGCCGCCGTGCTCGCGGGCGCGGCGCTGGCGCTCGCCGGCACGATCGTGCAGGCCGTGTGCCGCAACCCGCTCGCCGAACCGAGCCTGCTGGGCGTCACGTCGGGCGCGGGCCTCGGCGCGGTGCTGATGATCCTGCTCGTGCCCGGGGTCGGCATCTGGTCGATGTCTGCCGCGGCGGGCGCGTGCGCGCTCGGGGTGTTCGCCCTCGTGTACCTGCTGTCGTCGCGGGGCGGGCTGGGCTCGGAGCGCCTGGTGCTCGTCGGCATCGGCGCGCAGGCGGGCACGACGGCGCTCATCACCCTCGTCGTCCTGGTGATCGCGCCGTGGGACGTCAACCTCGCCCTGACCTGGCTGTCGGGCTCGACGTACGGCCGCAGCCTGGAGCAGCTCCTGCCCGTCGCCCTCGCGCTGCTCGTCATGGTGCCGCTGGCCGCGACCTACCGCCGCGAGCTCGACGTGCTGTCGCTCGACGAGGACACCCCGCGCGTCCTCGGCCTGCCGGTCGACCGCTCGCGCCTCGTGCTGCTCGGGGCCGCCGCGCTGACCACGGCTGCCGCGGTGTGCGCCGTCGGCGTGATCGGCTTCGTGGGCCTTGTGGCGCCGCACGCCGCGCGCGCCCTGGTCGGCGCCCGGCACGCGCGCGTGCTGCCCGTGGCGATCCTCGTCGGCGCCGTCCTGGTGTCCGCGGCGGACACGCTCGGCCGCGTCGTCATCGCGCCCGGCCAGATCCCCGCCGGCCTCGGCACGGCGCTGCTGGGGGCGCCCTACTTCGTCTACCTCCTGTGGCGGTCGCGCGGTCGCGGAACCGCCTGAGCCCGCTTTCGAACGGGGCCGCCGCGAGGGACGATGGTCGGGTGGAGGAGGACCGGGCCGCCCCGGTGGTGGTCGGCTACGACGCGTCGGAGCCCGCCGACGTCGCCCTCGCCTGGGCGGCGCGGGAGGCGCGCACGCGCGGCGCCGTGCTGCGCGTCGTCTACGTGCGCGACGCGCACGACACCGGCGTCGCCGCACGGCCGCACGGGGACGACCTGGGGGAGCGGGGCGACGCCGGAGCGTGGCCCGTCGTCGAGGAGGCGGCCGCCCGCGCCCGCGACGTCGCCCCCGGCGTGACCGTGGAGACCTACGTCGAGTACGCCTCGCCGTCCGCGGCGCTCGTGGGGCTGTCGGCCGACGCCGGCGCCCTCGTGCTCGGCGCCACCCGGCACGGCGGCCTGTACGAGGCCATCCGGGGCACGGTGGTGCTGCAGGTGACCGCGCACGCGCACTGCCCGGTCGTCGTGGTGCCCGCCGAGGGCCCGCGGGCGGACCTGCCGCCCGACGCCCCCGTCGTCGTCGGCTACGACGGCTCGGAGCAGTCCGCCGTGGCCCTCGACGCCGCCGTCGACACGGCGTGGGAGCTCGGGCGCACGCTCCGCGTGGTCGTGGTCTGGCGCCCCGGGGTCGCCGAGTGGGTGACGTCGCGCGGCCCGACCGAGCACGAGGCGCACGACATCACCGAGGCCGACGCCGGGCCGGTGCTGCAGCGCGGCCTGGCCCGGGTCGAGGAACGGCTGCGCGAGCGCGGCGCCTCCGAGGGCGCGCTCGAGGTGCTCGGCGAGACGCGCGAGGGGCAGGTGGTGCGCGTGCTGCACCGCGAGGCCGAGGGCGCCGAGCGTCTGCTCCTGGGCACCCGCGGGCGGGGCGGGTTCGCCTCCCTGCTGCTGGGCTCCGCGACGCACACCCTGGTGCGGACCTCGGCCTGCCCGGTCGTCGTGGTGCGGGGGATCGGTCACGGCGTGTGACGACGGTCACCCGGGCTTGCGTACCCCCGCAGAGGTGAGGTTAGGCTTACCAGCGTGACCGAGACCGTCGAGGCGACCGAGCGCGCCGACCAGACCACCGCGCAGGACGTCGCCCCCGAGCAGCCGTACCGCATGTTCGACGTCACCGTCTCCCGGGTCACCCGGCTCTGCCCGTCGTTCATCCGCATCACGTTCACCGGCGACGACCTCGACGGGTTCGCCGACAACGGCAAGGACCAGCGGATCAAGTTCCTGCTCCCCGCGCCCTGCGGCGGCTGGGAGTACCTCGACCGGCAGAACCCCGACTGGTTCACCTCGTGGCGGGCGCTGCCCGAAGAGCGTCGTAACCCGCTGCGCACCTACACCGTGCGCGCCGTCCGCCAGGACCTGCGCGAGGTGGACGTCGACATCGTGCTGCACGGCGACACGGGCCCCGCGTCGCGCTGGGCCAACGGCGCGACGCCGGGCTCGCCGCTCGTCATCATGGGCCCCAACGCGGCGTACACGGACGGGCCGCACGGCGGGCTCGAGTTCAACCCGCCCGCCCGCAGCCACGCCCTGCTGCTGGCCGGCGACGAGACCGCCGTCCCGGCGATCGCCGCGATCTGCGAGTCCCTGCCCGACGACGCCGTCGGCGAGGTCTTCCTCGAGGTTCCGCACCGCGAGGACCGCTGGACCCTGGCCGCCCCCGCCGGCGTGCGGATCTCGTGGCTGCCGCGCGAGGACCGCGAGCACGGCGACGTGCTCGTGCCCGCCGTGAAGGAGGCCGCGGACCGGCTGCTCGCGATGGGCGTGCGGCCGTCGGTTGACTCTCCCACCGTTCCCGAGCTGCTGGCCGCGGAGGCCGACGGCTCCGCGCTGACCGCCGCGGGCGTCGACCTCGACGGCGAGCTGCCTGACGTCGACATCGACGCGGACATCCTCTGGGAGGTGCCCGTCGACGCGACCGGCCAGCCACTCGCGCAGGACACGGTGCTGTACGCGTGGCTCGCCGGCGAGGCCGGCTCGATCAAGACGCTGCGCCGCTACCTCGTCTCCGAGAAGGGCGTCGACCGCAAGGCCGTCGCCTTCATGGGCTACTGGCGTCGCGGCCGCGCGGAGTGCTGATCATCCAGAGCCGGTCCGAGCACGGCTGCTGACCGTGCCGTACAAGCTCGTCGCGAGTTCCGGGGCCAAGGATGTGTGGGTGTTTGCGCACCATCCGGGCATGCCAGAGCTCGGCCCGTTCGTCCTGCCCGACGGCCGAGACGCGTACCAGCTGATCAGGGACGGACGCACCACTGACCTTCCGTTCGTGCCCCGCTTCGTGCAGACGCACGGGAGGCGCTGGGGCGACCTGCTGTGGACGACAGAGCAGACCAAGATCGCCTCCCAGCTGTTCGTCGATGCGCTAGAGGGGTTCTCGGGCTGGCACGACTTCGACGTCGAGGTGCTGGACCGTCACGGGAGGCGCCGCGAGGGGTACCGAGGGTTCGCGGTCGACGGCACGGGCTCCGAGTCTGACGTGTGGAACTACACCGGCGGGCAGAACTCCTGGTTCGCGGTGTCGGACGCCGTGATTGAGGCGCTACGCGGCCGAGGGGTCACCGAGGCGAGCCTGACTCGCATGGACGGCGCTCCCGGCTAGATCCCGACATGGGTGCTGCCCTGGCATCGAGCCCGCTGTTGCCAACGTTGCCGCACTGCTGCCCAGGTGACGCACAACCGCTTCCCGGCGGATGTCCGATACGCGCAGAATTCTCAGTCCGCGAGACGTACGATCTTGTCTCGCGAAGCGGACGATGCGCTGGGTCAACCGCGCCGCCGTGATATTTACTGGGTGCGCTCCGGCTCTCTTGCCCAGGCCGAGCTCGACGACCTCACAGAACTCCTCACGGTGGCGATCTGCCGCCGCCGACGAGCACGCCGTGCTCTGACCTGCAGCGAGAGGCCCTCACGACATGACGACGACGACGCCTGTGCCGGAGAACACCCGCGCGCGCGGCCAAGCGAGCGCGGACCCGTCCGGCGCGCCGGCCGGGCAGATCGCCCCTCCGCCCAAGATGCGGCGCCGTCCGGCGCTCATCGCGCTGTCCGTCGTCCTCGTGTGCGTGGGCGCCCTCGCGAGCGCGTTCGCCTTCCAGTCGATGTCGAACAGCCAGGAGGTGCTCACGGTCCGCGAGACGATCAACCGCGGGCAGGTCATCGACGCCGACGACCTCGTCGTCGTGCAGATCGGCGTGGACCCCGCGCTGCAGGCGGTCCCGGCGAGCAGCGCGGAGGCCGTGGTGGGCAAGCGCGCGGCGCTCGACATCGCCGCCGGCGGCGTCCTCACGGCCGAGCAGGTGACCGACGAGAGCGTCCCCTCCGCGGGGAACTCGGTGGTGGGCGTGAGCGTCACCGCCGCCATGCTGCCCGCGGGCCAGGTGCGGTCGGGCGACGAGGTGCGGATCGTGACCACCTCGACGTCCGGCGACACCGAGGGGCCCACGGCCGTCGCGGGCGTCGTGGTCGGCGTCACGACCGACACCGTCAGCGGCAACACCTTGGTCAACGTGCAGGTCGCCGCCGGCGACGCGCCGCAGGTCGCGGCGGCGTCTGCCGAGGGCAGCGCCGCGATCGTCGTCGACAGCCAGGAGTGACGAGCCGATGGCACTGATCGTCCTGACCTCCGCGAACGGCTCGCCCGGGGTCACCACCAGCGCGCTGGCGCTGGCGCTCTCCTGGCCGCGGCCCGTCGTCCTCGTCGACGCCGACCCCACCGGGGCGCGCGCCGTGCCCGCCGGCTACTTCGGCGGTGCGCAGATGCCCACCGACGCGACCGTCGTGGACCTGGCCGTCTCCCACCGGCACGGCACGCTCGCCGAGGACCTGCCGCGGGCCCTGATGTCCTTCCCCGACAGCCAGGTGCAGTACCTGGCCGGCGCCATGAACCACCAGCAGGCGCGCGCCCTCGACGAGCTCTGGGAGCCGCTGTCGGCGGTCTTCAAGTCGCTGGAGAACAACGGTCAGGACGTGATCGTCGACGCCGGCCGCCTCGGCCTCGTCGGCTCGCCGACCAAGCTGCTCACCCAGGCCGACCTCGCCCTGCTCACGACGCACAGCTCCCTGCCCGCGCTCGTCGCGGCGAGCTCGTGGGCGCAGAGCCTGCGCGACGCGTTCACCGGCGTGGGCGCGATCGAGAGCCTGGGCGCGCTCGTCGTCGGTCCGGGCAAGCCCTACGGCAGCGGTGAGGTCGCGAAGGTGCTGCAGGTGCCGGTCGTCGCGGGCCTCACCTGGGACCCGGCCTCGGCCGAGGTGTACTCGCTCGGCGCCAAGCGTCCGAAGAAGTTCTCGTCCTCCGGCCTGAACAAGTCGGTGCGCGCCGCCGTGCAGAGCATCGGGTCCAGCGTGGCCCGCTCGCGCCAGCAGCTCGCCGTCGGCGAGAGGAGCGCCCTGTGAGCACGCAGCCCCCGGACCCCAGCTCGCTGCCCATCTTCACCGCGTTCCCGCCGTCGTCCGACCGGGACCAGGGCCGGGACCAGAGCACGGACCAGACCAGGGTGCGCCGCCCGGCGCACGCGCTGGCGGGCCCGGTCGACGGGACCACGGCCCCCGCCGCCGTCGTGCACCACCTGCCGACCGTGCCGGTCGCGGCCGTCGCGCGGACGGCCGGCCACGCCGCGCCGCCCGCGTCCGTCCCGCCGCAGTGGCCGGGCGCCGGGCACCCGGCACCCGTCGCGCCCCAGCGCGCGATGCCGCCCGCCCGGGCCGAGGACACGCACGTGCCCGGGTCGGCGACCACCCAGGCCGCGACCCAGGTCGCGGGCCGCGCCGACTTCCTCGCCCAGCCCAAGGGCGTCGACTGGAAGCAGGTCGCGGAGTTCCGCGGCCTCGCGTCGACCCGCCTCGCCGAGCGCCTCGGCGAGGACCGCGGCAAGGACGTCGAGGCGGAGCGCGAGCTCGGCCGCGCGATCATCCAGGAGATCCTGGACGACGCCGCGGCGGACCTGCTGCACGACGGGCGCGCCGCGTGGAGCATCGACCACCAGCGGGTGCTCGCCAAGGCGATCCACGATTCGCTGTTCGGCCTGGGCCGCCTGCAGCCGCTGATCGAGGCCGACGACGTCGAGAACATCATCATCAGCCCGCACGACAACGCCTGGGTCGAGAAGACCACGGGCGAGCTCGTCAAGGTGGACGCCGTCGCGGACTCGGACCAGGAGCTGCGCGAGAACCTCGCGTTCATCGCGACCCGCTCCGACTCGAACGCGCGCAGCTTCTCCCCGGCGAGCCCGCACCTGCACATGCGGCTCGACGACGGCTCCCGTCTCGCGGCGGCGTCGTGGGTCACGGCCAACACGTCGGTCGTCATCCGTCGCCACCGGATGCGCAAGGTGGAGCTCGACCGGCTGGTCGAGCTCGGGATGATGACGGCCGTGCAGGCGTCGTTCCTGCGCGCTGCGGTCCGGGCGAAGAAGTCGATCGTCGTCGCGGGGCCCCAGGGCGCCGGCAAGACGACGATCGTCCGCGCGCTGTGCGCGGAGATCCCGCGGTTCGAGCAGATCGGCACGTTCGAGACGGAGTTCGAGCTCCACCTGCACGAGCTGCCCGAGGTGCACGACGTGGTCCACGCCTGGGAGGCGCGGCCCGGCTCCGGCGAGATCGGCGCGGACGGCCGCCAGGCGGGCGAGTTCACGCTCGACGAGGCCATCTACAACTCGTTCCGGTTCAACCTGTCGCGGCAGATCGTCGGTGAGGTCCGCGGCAAGGAGGTCTGGGCGATGATCAAGGCGATGGAGTCGGGCGCCGGCTCCATCTCCACGACCCACGCCGCGAACGGCTCGGGGGCCATCCGCAAGCTCGTCACCTGTGCGATGGAGGCCGGCCCGCACGTCACGCGCGAGCTGGCGACGACGAAGCTCGCCGAGACCGTGGACCTCGTCGTCCAGGTCGGGCTGCAGACCCGCCCCCTCGACGCCACGGGGACGCGCTGGAAGCGCGACCGGTGGGTGTCGGAGATCGTGCACGTCGCGCCGGGCGAGGAGGCCGTCGGGTACGCGACGACGCACGTCTTCTCGCCCAACCCCCAGGGCGGCCCCGCCGTCCCGGGCACGATGCCGGAGGAGCTGCGCGACCTCGAGCGCTTCGGCTTCGACCTGACGGCCTACCTGGTCGAGGGCGCCCAGCAGGGAGACCTGCGATGACGGCCCTGCTGCCCGCCCTCGGCGGCGCGCTCCTCGTGGCGGGCGTGATCGGCCTCGTCGTCGGCCTGCGCCGCGTGCCGGTCGACGACGCGGCCCCCGGCCGGCGCCGCCTGGCAGCGAAGCTCGCCGCCGTGGACCGCCGTACGAAGATCCTCGCGGTGGTCGGCCTGGTCGGCGGCGTCGTCGTCTACCTGATCACGGGGTGGATCATCGCCGTGGTGCTCGGGCCGATCGCGGGCGTCGGGCTGCCGGTGCTGCTCAGCGCCGGCAACTCCGGGGACGTCATCCGCAAGCTCGAGGCGCTCGAGGAGTGGACCCGCAGCCTCGCGGGCGTGCTCACCGTGGGTGTCGGGCTCGAGGAGGCCATCCGCATGTCGCTGCGGTCGGCCCCCGACGAGATCCGGCCCGAGGTGACCAACCTCGTGGCCCGGCTGCGTGCCCGCTGGGGCACCATCGCGGCCCTGCGGGCTTTCGGCGACGAGCTCGACGACGCGACCGGCGACGTCGTGGCGGCCACGCTCATCCTCGGCGCCAGCCGCCGCGGCGCGGGCCTGGCGTCCGTGCTGGAGTCGCTGGCGCAGTCCGTGGCCGACGACGTCCGCGCCCGCCGCGAGATCGAGGCGGAGCGCGCCAAGCCCCGCGCCACCGCGCGCTGGGTCACCATCATCACCGCCGGCGTGCTCGTCGTGCTGGCCTTCACGGGCGACTACATCGCCCCGTACTCCACGCCGCTGGGGCAGGTGCTCATCACGGCGTACCTCGCCGCGTACGTCGGCCTGCTCGTGATGATGCGGCAGATGTCGAAGGGCGAGGCGCTGCCCCGCTTCATGGGCGAGCGCGCCCGTGAGGGGGCGCGCTCATGACGACAGGGCTGCAGATCGCGCTGCTCGGCGGCGCCCTGGTGGGTCTCGGCATCGGGCTCCTCGTGTGGCGCCTCGCCCCGAGCCGCCCGGACGCGACCGACGTCGTGCGCCGCTACTCGCAGGAGGCGGCGAAGGAGCGCGCCACCCTGCAGACGGACCTCGTGGCGGGCGACCGTTACGAGCGCGTGGGCGTGTGGGCGATCAAGCGGTTCCCGCCCGCGGCGTGGGGCAAGACGCCCACCAAGGAGCTTGCGCTCCTGCGCATCCCCGTGCACCGCTACTACGGCAAGAAGGTGCTGTACGGCGTCGTCGGCCTGGTCATCCCGCCGGTCCTCACGCTCGTCCTGGCGGTCGCGGGCGGGCCGTCCCTGCCGTTCACGATCCCTGCCGTCGCGTCCCTGGCGCTCGGCGTCGTGCTGTTCGTGTCGCCCGACATCGACGTGCGCACCGAGGCCAAGCACGCCCGCACGGACTTCGCCCGCGCCCTGAGCGCGTACATCGACCTGGTCGCGCTCGAGCGGCTCGCCGGCGGCGGGTCCCGGCAGTCGATGGAGAGCGCCGCCGAGATCGGCGACTCGTGGGTGTTCCGCCGCATCGGCGAGGAGCTGCAGCGCTCCCGCTGGAACGGCGTCGCCCCCTGGGACGCCCTGCAGCACCTGGCCGAGGAGCTCGGCCTGCCCGAGCTGGACGACCTGGCCGACGTGATGCGCATGAGCGGCGAGGGCTCCCAGGTGTACGACAACCTGCGCGCCCGGTCCGCCGCCATGCGCGCGGCCATGCTCAACGCCGAGCGCGGCAAGGCGAACGCCATGAGCGAGCGGATCAACATGCCCATGTCTCTGCTGGGCGTGGTATTCATGATCATCCTCGTGACGCCCGCGCTCCTCAACGTGATGGGAGGCATCTGACGCCCCCCTCTCACCGACCCCTTGACCATCGCTCCATCCCCCGAAGAGGAACACCCATGCTCCAGCTCATCGCCACCCTGCACACCTTCGGCGTGAACGTCGCCGACCGCGCCCGCACCACGCTCACGTCCCAGCCCGAGCGGGGTTCGGAGACCATCGAGAAGGTCCTCTGGGCCGTGGCCGTCATCGCCATCGTCGGCATCGTCGTCGGCGTGATCACCACCTACGTCACGAGCGAGTCGGCCAAGATCAAGTGACCCGGCGGCCCGAGCACGCGCACGTACCCCGCGGGCCGCGCGCCCGCAGGGCGCGCGAGCGTGGGTCGTCGACCATCGAGATGGTCTTCATCTTGCCCGCCCTCTTCACGCTGATGTTCGCCGGCGTCCAGGCGGGGCTGTGGTACCAGGCCCGCACGGTCGCCTACGCGGCCGCGCAGGAGGGCGTGCGGGTGGCGGCCGCGCAGAACGGCACCGGAGGCGCCGGCAAGGCGGCGGCGAAGGACTATCTGGCCGACGTCGGAGGCGGACTGACGGACAACGGGATCACCGTCCGGAGGACGCCGACCGAGGCGACGGTGACCGTGCGGGTCGGCGCCCAGTCGATCGTGCCCCTGTGGAACCCGGCGATCTCGCAGTCCGCGAGCCTGCCCGTCGAGAGGCTCACCGGATGAGGCGTCTGGTGCGCACCGCGCGGCGTCGGCTGCGTTCCGGCGAGCGGGGGTCAGCGGCCATCGAGGCGGCGGTCGGCGTCCCCGCCTTCCTGCTGCTCATCGGCCTGGTGTTCGCCGGCGGCCGTGTGGCGCTGGCGGGGCAGTCCGTCGAGGCTGCCGCCACCGAGGCAGCCCGGTCCGCATCCATCGCGCGGACCGAGACGGAGGCGCGGAGCAGTGCGATCGCAGCGGCGCAGCGCAGCCTCGACGAGAAGGGGCTCAACTGCACGCCCGGCGTCGCGCTGGACACGAGCGACTTCGGGAACGCCGTCGGCGTCGCCTCGAGCGTCTCCGCGACGGTGACCTGCAACCTCGGCGTGCGCGACCTGGCGGTGCCCGGCCTCCCGGGAACCATCAGGATCTCCAAGACCATGGAAAGCCCGATCGACACCTACCGGGAGCGCTGAACGATGCCCGCAGTGCCCGCCAGGACCGTCCCCCGGCGCCTTCGCATGCGACGCACCCGCCAGGAGGCCGAGCGCGGCTCGGTCTCGATCTGGCTCGCGCTCGGCGCGTTCGTCATGATCGTCGTGGTCGGCATGGCCGTCGACCTGTCGGGCCAGGTGCTCGCCCAGCAGCACGCGCGCGACGTCGCCCAGCAGGCGGCGCGCGTCGGGGCGCAGCAGGTCGTGGCGAGCGAGGCGCTGAGCGGGCGGGGCATCAGCCTGGACGCGGCCCGCGCCAGGCAGGCGGCCGGTGGGTTCGTCGGTCAGGCCGGGCTGACGCTGGGTCGCCCAGTCGTGGTGGCCGGCGACCGCGTCGAGGTGACCACGAGGGACTCCTACACGCCGAAGTTCCTCGGCATCATCGGCATCCGGAGCATGCCGGTGTCCGGTGAGGGCGAGGCGCGGGCGATCCGCACGCTGGTCGTCGGCGGCGAACCGGTGGAGCGATGATGCGCCGGCTCAAGGGGTTCCTGGCCCTGCTGCTCCTCGTCGGCGTGACGGTCGGGGTGCCGTACCTGCTCGTCGCCGTGGGGGCCAACCCGCTCGAGGCCGGGCTGCTCTCGCCGGACGTCCTCCTCGACATGCTCACGTCGCCCGACGACGGCTCGCTCCTCATGCTGCTGCTGCAGGCCGCGGCGTGGGTGGCGTGGGCGTTCCTGGCGCTGAGCATCGTCGTGGAGCTCGTGGCGCAGCTGCGCGGCGTGCGCGCGCCGCGGCTCGTGGGCCTGCGGTTGCCGCAGAACGCGGCCCGGGGGCTCGTGGCGGCCGCGCTGCTGCTGTTCACCACCGTGCCGATGGCGACGACGGCGACGGCCCTCGAGGGCGGCACGGCCGGGGCGCCGCAGGACGCCGTCGCGGTCGTCTCGGTGCAGCAGGCCGTCCCGGGGCAGAGCGCCGGGGTGGGGGAGCTGGCCCTCGACGCCGCGCTGGCGTCGCAGTCCGCCGGGCAGGGCGGCGGGGCCGCCCCGATCTCGTCCGACCTGCTCCGTGAGGCCCGGGCGCACGTCGCCGATCAGGCGCCACAGGCCGAGCAGGTCGCGCACGTCGACGACGCCGCGCGCACGGTCCAGCACACCGTCGAGCACGGCGACTCGCTCTGGTCCCTCGCCGAGCACTACCTGGGGGACGGCCACCGCTTCCGGGAGATCGTCGCCCTCAACGCGGACACGCTCGCCGACCGCCCCGACTTCCTCACCCCCGGGTGGGTGCTCACCGTGCCCGCCGGGCAGTCGCAGGACGGCGCGGCGGCGGCGCAGGAGGAGAAGGCGGCCGGGTCGGTCGTCGTCGAGGCCGGCGACAACCTGTCGCAGATCGCCGCGCAGCAGCTGGGTGACGCGGACCGGTACCCGGAGATCTACGAGGCCTCGCGCGACATCGCCCAGCCGGGCGGGGCGCACCTCACCGACCCCGACCTGATCCTGCCGGGCTGGACCCTGGAGGTGCCGGGCGCCGAGGGGGCGAAGGGCACCCAGGCGGCCGCCGAGGAGCGAGCCGCCGAGCCGGTCGCGCAGCAGGCCGCCGCGCCTGCCGCAGAGTCCGCCCCGGACACCGCACCGCAGGCCGCATCGGACGCCGTTCCGGACACCACCCGGGACGCGGCGGTGGCGCAGGACGTGGCCGGCTCCGCGCAGGATGCCGACCTGGGCGCCGACGCGCCGTGGCGGGTCGCCGGGGGAGCGGGCCTCGGCACGCTGCTGGCCGCGGGCGTCGTCGCGCTCGTCGCGCGCCGTCGTCGGGAGCAGCAGCGACGCCGCCTGCCCGGGCAGGCGGTCCCGCTGCCGTCCGGCGAGGCCGCGGCTTTCGAGCACGAGGCGCGGTCGTCCGCCGACCCGCTGTCCGTCGCGCGCGTCGACGTCGCGCTGCGGGCCCTGGCGCGGCAGTGCGCCGACGCTCGGCGCGCCCTGCCGGCGCTGCGCGCCGTGCGGCTCGGCGAGGCGACGGTCGACCTCTACCTCGCCGCCCCCGCCGAGCTCGCCGCCCCCTGGAGCGCGTCCGACCCGACGGGCACCGTCTGGTCCCTCGACCGGGCCGGCGTGGGCCGGTTCGAGGAGACGTACGGCTCGACGCTCGCCGGGGCACCCGCGCCCTACCCGGCGCTCGTGACGCTCGGTCACGACGAGGGCCCGTGCCACGTGCTGCTCAACCTCGAGACGCTCGGCACCCTCGCGGTGACGGGGGACGCGCAGGCTGCCGGCGAGGTCGTGGCCGCGCTGGTCGTGGAGCTCGCCACGTCGGCGTGGGCGGACGACCTGCAGGTCAACCTCGTCGGAGGGCCGGGCGACCCGCTCGTCGACGCCCTCGTCGGGCTGGAGGCCACGCTGCGCACCGGGCGCGTCCGGCGGCACGACACCGTCGGGGCGCTGCGGCAGGAGCTGAGCCGGCGCGCGGACCTGGACCGTCAGGCGCTGGCCCGGGCCGGCGTGACGAGCGTCGGCGCCGCGCGCGCCGCCGGCGTCGCGCCGGACACCTGGAGCACGGAGATCGTCGTGCTCGGCGTCCCGGTGCCCGAGCCCGAGCGCGCCCGCCTCGCGGCCCTCGTCGACGAGAACCCGCGGATCGCCCTCGCGAGCATCGTGCACGGTGCGGCGCCGTCCGCCGTGGGCGGCGAGGCCGGCTGGAGCCTCCAGGTCGGGCCGGGCGCGGCCCGGGCGCAGCTCGCCCCCGCCGGCATGGCGCTCCGGCCCCAGCGGCTCTCGGGCGCCCGGGCCGCGCAGCTGCGGGACCTGGTCGCGCTGGCGAGCACCGAGCTCGCCGGCGACCACACGCACGTGCGGGAGCCGTCGCTCGCCGAGGTGGAGGCGATCGCGCCGGTCGACGACGTCACGCTGGACGGCGACCTCGACGCCACGGACGCCGACCAGACGCACGTCGCGACCCGCGGCCCGGCCGAGGCGTCGCCGCGGGTCCGCGTGCTCGGCGCCGTGCACCTGGAGGGCGCCGCCGGCCCGGTCGACCCGGCCGAGCGCCCGCGGCTCCTGGAGCTCGCGGCCTTCCTCGCCCTGCACCCCGGCGCCACCGCCGAGGCGGCCGGCGCCGCGCTCTGGCCCGGGCTGGGCGAGGCGGAGCGGGCCGGTGCGCTCTCCACGGCCGTCGCGCGGCTGCGGCGCTGGCTCGGCCCGGCGTCCGACGGCGGGGAACGGGTGCCCCGCCACGCGGCGGCCGACCGGCTCGCGCTGCACGACGTGGGCGCGGACGTCCTTGAGTGGTCGGCGCTCGTGGGCGACGACGTGGCGTCGGCGTCGACGGAGGACCTGGAGCGGGGGCTCGACCTGGTGCGCGGTGCGCCGTTCACCGCGGGCCGGCCGGGCCGGTACGCGTGGGCGGAACGAGACCGTCAGCGGCTGTCCGCGTGGGTGGTCGACGCCGCCTGCGAGGTGGCCCGCCGGCGCGTGCTCGAGGGGCGCTGGCGCGCCGCGGAGCACGCCGTCGCGGTCGGTCTGCGCGTGGAGCCCACGCACGAGGCGCTGTGGCGCCTGCGGGTGCTCGCTGCCCACGAGAGCCGCGACGCCGCGTCCGAGACCGCCGCCGTGCAGGGTCTGCTGACCGCGACCGAGCCCCTCGGCGGCGACCTGACGCCGCGGACGGCCCAGCTCCTCGCGGCGCTGCAGCACCCCGGCTCCGAGTTCGACGGCCTCATGGCCCGCGCGCTCTAGGACGTCGCGGACGAGATGCACGGTGACCTCGGGCCCACGGCCCTCCTGGTCGGTGCCGTCGCGGGCCTGCTCGCCGGCGTCGCGCTGTGGCGATGGCTGCGGACCGGGGCCTACCGGTACGACACCGACGAGCCGCGCTCCCGCCTCGAGCGGTCCTGGGTGGTGGTGCCGCTGGCCGCCGCCGGGGGCGCCGTCGCGGGGCTCACGCCGTGGCCGCTGCCCGCCGCGGCCTGGGTGTACCTCGTCGGCGGCGCGGCGCTCGTGTGGATCGACGTGGACGTGCACCGGGTCCCGGACGCCGTGACGCGTGTATGGGGGCCGCTGGTCGCCCTGGCGCTCGTGGTGACCGCCATGGTCACCGGCCAGTACGGCGTGCTCTGGGGGGCCGCGGCCGGGGCGCTCGCCCTCGGTCTCCTGTTCGGCGTGATGGCGTTCTTCAGCCTGGGCCTGGGCGACGTCAAGCTCGCTCTCGTCACCGGCCTGGTGGTCGGCCCGCTCGGGGTGACCGGCGTGATCACGGCCCTGGTGGCCACCTGCGCGGTGGCGGCGGCCGTGGGGGTGGGGCTGCTGCTGCGCGGGGCGGGGCGCAAGGCGCACCTCGCGTACGGCCCGGCGCTCGTCGCGGGCGCCGCGGTGGCGCTCCTCGTCGCGACCTGACGTCGTCAGCCGGCGCGGTCGAACGACGCCTCGTAGGCACCGCCGCGCTGCGTCATGGTGGCGTCGTCGCACTCGTACTCGACGTCGGCGCCGGGCACCGACACCGGGTGGCTGGTCTGCGTGGTGCCGGCGACCTCGTCCTCGACGGTGACGCCCGAGTAGTCCACGTCCTTCACGTGCAGGACGCCGTCCTTCGTCGTGACGTGGAAGGTCGCGGTGCCGCTCCAGGTCTGGACGATCTCGCCGAGGGTCGAGTGCGTGCCGCGCAGGGGGTCGGCGTCGTCGAACCGTGCGGTCTCCGTGCCGTCCGCGCGGAACTCGAGCACGCGCCCGTCCCACCCGGTGACGTCGACGGGCTCGCCGAGCTCGGGCTGCTCCCACGTGTCCTTCATGGACGTCTGTGTCCACGTCCCGACGAGACAGGAGTCGATCGCCGCGGCCGCCGTGCCGGGCGTCTGCGGCGGCGTCGGGTCGTCGTCGCCCAGCAGCAGCGCCGCACCGGTGGCGGCCCCCGCCAGCACGACGACGGCGACGACCGCGACGACGAGGCCCCGGCGTCGCCGCGCGGGCGGGGCGGGGGGCTCCTGCGGCTCCTGCCGCACCGCCGCACCGGGGACGTACGTGTCCGCCGCGTCCGACCAGTCGTCGTCGGCCCGGGCGGGCGACGCCAGCGGGACGTCGATGACGGCCGGCGTGGCCGGCACGGAGGTCGCCGGCTCGGAAGGTACCGGTTCGGAGGGCGCCGGGACCGAGGACGCCAGTGAAGGCGTCGCCGGTGCGTCGGGTGCGGCCGGAGCCTCGATGCCGGGGACGGTGCCGGGCACGGCGACGGGGCCGGCGAGGCCGACGTGGGCGACCGGGCCGGCGGGCGCCGGGTCGGCAGGCTCCGGGTCGGCGGCCACGTCCGCGGGCGCCGGTGCCGCGGGGGACGGGGGCAGGTCGGGCTGGGCGTCGAGGATCTCGCGCACGCGGGGCCGGGACGCGGGGTCCTTGCTGAGGCAGGCCCGGACGAACGGCAGCAGCTCCTCCGGGCAGCCCTCCAGCTGCGGGTCCTCGTGGACCACCCGGTAGTACATGAGGTCCGGGCGCCCCTGCCCGAACGGGCGGTTCCCGGTGGCAGCGAAGTACGCCACGCCGCCGAGCGCCCACACGTCGGTCGCGGGGGAGACGTCGTCGCCCCGGGCCTGCTCGGGGGCCATGAAGACGGGCGTGCCCAGCGGGGAGCCGGCGCGGGTCAGCACCGTCCCGTCGGATGCCTGGGCGATGCCGAGGTCGATGACGCACGGGCCGTCCGGGCCGAGCAGGACGTTGTCCGGCTTGATGTCGCGGTGCACCAGGCCGGCGCGGTGCACGGCGTACAGGGCCTCGGCCACGTGCCCCACGAGGGCGCGGACCTCGGCGGGCGGCAGCGGGCCGTGCTGGGCCACGCGGTGCGCGAGCGTGGGGCCGGGGACGTACTCGGTGGCGAGCCAGGGCGTCGGGGAGTCGAGGTCCGCGTCGATGAGGGCCGCGAGGAACGGCCCGCGGACGCGCAGGGCCGCCGTGACCTCGCGGGCGAACCGGGCGTGGAACTCGGCGTCCTCGGCGTACTCGGAGCGGATCACCTTGATCGCCAGGCGCCGGCCGCTGCGCATGGTGCCGAGGTACACCATGCCCATGCCGCCCCGGCCGATCCGGCCCAGCAGACGGTGCCCGCCCAGCTCCCGGGGATCGTCCGCCGTCAGCGGCGTGACACCGTCCGGCAGGGCCGTGTCGTCCGTCCGGTGCTGGGACAAGGGTGCTCTCCAGGAGGGTGGTCGGGGGCGCGCCGGCGCGGCCCTGGGCAGCTGGCGATCTTACCAAGGGGAACGCGACGAGCCGGTATCTGAGACGGCGGTCAGCGGGCGACGCCGAGCCCGTCGACGACCTCGACCCCCGGCATCGCGCAGAGGCGCTCGCCGGGCATGAGCAGCTTGGACCGGCGGACCCCGGAGCCCATCAGGGCGAGCGCGCCGGGCGCGGCGAAGCGGGAGTCCACGAGGACGAGCCACTGCGGCGGCAGGCCCACCGGGGTGATGCCGCCGTACTCCATCCCGGACTCCGCCGTCGCGCGGTCCGTCGGCAGGAACGACGCCTTGCGCGCGTCCAGCAGCTTGCGCACCCGGGTGTTGACGTCGGCGAAGGTGGCGGCCGTGACGACGCACGCCGCGATCCGCTCGTCGTCGCCGCGCCGCCCCGCCACGACGACGCAGTTGGCGGACGCCTCGGGCGGCAGGCCGTGGCGGTCGTTCAGCGTGGCCGTGTCCGCGTGGTCCGGGTCGATCTCGGTGACGGCGACGAGCCCGCCGACCCGGTCGTCCTGCGCGGCCCAGGCGCGCAGGGCGTCGGCGACGGGCGGGGCGAGCAGGTCGGGGTGGTCGAGGGCGGCCGCCCACGGCAGGTCGCCGAGCGTCGGGAGCCCGGGTGTCGGGAGCCCGGGTGTCGTCGCGCCGCTCATCGGCGGTAGGTCGCCGTGAGCGTGGCGCGCGCGAGGACGTGGAAGTAGACGTTGAACGCGACGTGCACCGGGCTGTTCGCCTCGGACAGGCCGAGCGTCGGGACGTCGAGCGCGTGCACCGCGAACACGTACCGGTGGGCGTGGTCGCCGGGCGGCGGGCCCGCGCCCTCGAAGCCGAGCCGTCCGCCGTCGCTCGGCACGTGGAACGCCCCGGCCGGGAGGCCGGCCCCGCCCACGGCGCCCGCGCCGTGCTCCAGCGAGGTCACGTCGGCGGGGACGTCGGCGACGGTCCAGTGCCAGTAGCCCGACGGGGTGGGGGCGTCGGGGTCGAAGCAGCTCACCACGAACGACCGCGTCCCTGCGGGCGCGCCCGACCACGCGAGGTGGGGCGACACGTCGGCGCCGTCGACGCTGAAGTCGACGGCGAGCGGCTCGCCGTCGGTCACGTCCGTGCTCGTGAGCGTGAACGTGGCGGGGACGGGGAGCAGGGAGTACGGGTCCGGGGGGAGGGGGCGCTCGAAGTCGGTGCCTGGTTCGGTGCCTGTTTCGGTGCCTGGTTCGTTGCCTGGTTCCGTGCCTGTCATGGGGGCCATGCTGCCCGACCGTCCCCGCCGCTGGCCAGGACGCGACGCGGGCGGGTCGCGGGCGGGCCGTGGTACGGTGCCCGCACCAAACCGACTGGACGGTACGTTGGATCTCGCGAGGAGGCGATGGTGGGCAGGTTCGCAGGGAGGGTCGCGCTGGTCACGGGCGGCAGCCGAGGCATCGGGCTGGCCGTGGCACGGCGGCTCGTCGACGAGGGCGCCGCGGTCGTCGTCACCGGGCGCAAGCAGGAGGCGCTCGACGAGGCCGTCGAGGCCCTCGGTGCCGACCGGGCCTCCGGCCTCCCGGGCCGGGTCGACGACCCGGAGCACCGCGCCGCCGTCCTCGCCCACGTCGCCGAGCGGCACGGCCGTCTCGACCATCTGGTCAACAACGCCGGCATCAACCCGGCCTGGGGGCCTGCCCTCGACGTCGACCCGGGCGTCGCGCGCAAGATCCTCGAGGTCAACGTCGTGTCGGCGCTGGAGTGGACGCGCGACGCCGTCGCCGCGGGGCTGAGCCGGTCGATCGTCAACGTCGCCTCGATCTCGGGGACGTCGTCCAGCCCGAACATCGCCTTCTACGGTGCGTCGAAGGCCGCGCTCATCAACCTCACGCAGCAGCTCGCCCATGAGCTGGCGCCCGCGCTGCGCGTCAACGCCGTCGCCCCGGCGGTCGTGAAGACGCGCTTCTCCCGCGCGCTCTACGAGGGCCACGAGGGGCAGGTCGCCGAGCGGTACCCCCTCGCGCGGCTCGGCGAGCCCGACGACGTCGCCGGCCCCGTCGCCTTCCTGCTGTCGGACGACGCGGCGTGGGTGACCGGCCAGACGCTCCGGATCGACGGCGGCGCGAGCATCGCGCCCGTCGGGTGAAGGATGGGGGCATGAAGAGCACGAACGTCGCCGACCGGGTCACCGCGGCCGCCCTGGACCTGTTCGCCACGCAGGGGTACGCCACCACCAGCGTGCAGCAGATCGTCGAGGCCGCGGGCGTCACCAAGGGCGCCATGTACCACTACTTCCAGTCCAAGGACGACCTGCTGTTCGCGATCTACGATCGGATGCTGGCGCTGCAGAAGGCCCACCTCGACCAGATCGTCGCCGCGGGCGGGCCCGTCGAGGACGTCGTGCGGGCCGTGTGCGTCGACGTCGTCGAGACGTCGATCGACTTCCTGCCCGAGGGCACCGTCTTCTTCCGCAGCATGCACATGCTCACCGAGCCGCGGCTCAAGGAGGTCACCCAGCGGCGGCGCGAGTACCACGACGAGTTCGCGGCGCTGCTGCGCCAGGGGCAGGACGCCGGGGTGTTCCGCACCGACGTGCCGCGCCCGCTGCTCGTGGCGCACTTCTTCAGCGACGTGCACTACCTGTCGCACTGGTACTCGCCCACGGGCCCCGAGACCAAGACCGAGGTGGCCCAGCAGCTCACCGAGCTGTTCCTGCGCGGGATCCGCACCCCCGCGTCCTGACCCGCCCGCCGCGGCGCCGGGCGGGCACCATACCGAGGAGACGAGAGCGACGATGACGACGCTGCCCGGCACGACCCCCACCCGCACCCCTGCCGCCCCGGACGGGCCCGCGACGATGCGCGCCTGGCGCGTGACCGGGCCGGGCGAGCCGGCCGACGTGCTTCGGCTCGACGAGGTGCCCGTGCCCGAGCCCGGGCCGGGGGAGGTGCTCGTGAGGGTGCGTGCCGTCGCGGTGAACTTCCCCGACGTGCTGCTGGCCCGAGGCGAGTACCAGGTCCGGCCCGAGCCGCCGTTCGTGCCCGGCATCGAGCTGTGCGGCGACGTCGTGGCGCTCGGCGAGGGCGTGACGGCCGGCGAGCGCGGGCTCGCGCCCGGCGCCCGCGTCGTGGGATCCGCCATCGGGGTGCTGTCCGAGCTGGCGGTGCTGCCCGCCCCCGCCGTGCACCCGGCGCCCGCCGACCTGGACGACGCGGAGGCGGCCGCGCTGACGATCGCCTACCAGACCGCCTGGTTCGCCCTGCACCGCAAGGCGCGGCTGCGGTCGGGCGAGCACCTGCTGGTGCACGCGGCGGCCGGCGGCGTGGGCACCGCCGCGGTGCAGCTCGGGGCCGCCGCCGGCGCCCGGGTGATCGGCGTCGTCGGGAGCCCGGCGAAGGTCGACGTGGCCCGCGCGGCGGGCGCGCACCACGTCGTCGTGCGCGGCGACGGCCTCGCCGCGCAGGTCAAGGAGCTGACCGGAGGCGCGGGCGCCGACGTGGTCGTCGACCCGGTCGGGGGCGCGTCGTTCGAGCAGTCGACGCGCTGCATCGCCTTCGAGGGCCGGATCGTCGTCGTCGGTTTCGCGAGCGGCGACGTCCCCCCGGTGCGCGCCAACCATGCCCTCGTGAAGAACTACGACGTGCTGGGCCTGCACTGGGCCCTCTACCAGCAGCGCATGCCCGCTCTCGTCGACGCGGCGCACGACGCCCTGGCGCGCCTCGCCGCCGACGGCGCGGTGCGGCCCGTCGTCGCCGACGTGGTGCCGTTCGAGGACGCACCCGCCGCCGTGCAGCGCCTTGCCGGCGGCACCACGACCGGCCGCCTCGTCGTCCGCGTCGCCGGCTGACGCAATTCACCGACCGCCGTCACCTTCCACCAAGCGATCCGTACCGCCATCCACCCGGTTGCCGGTACGGATCGCTTGCTCGAAGGGGGCTCCCCGCAGATCTCGCCCGGAGGAACCACATGTCCGCTCGTCCCGCCCCGCCCGCCAGCGACCGACCGCGCGCCGACCGCCCGCTCGTGGGGCGCGTCGCGCTCGTCACGGGCGGCGCCCGCGGCCTGGGCGCCGCGTACGTCCGCGCCCTGCACGCCGCGGGCGCCGCCGTCGTCGTCGCCGACGTGCTCGACGACGAGGCGGCGGCGCTCGCGGCCGCCCTCGGCGACCGGGCGCTGCCCGTGCGGCTCGACGTGACCGACGAGGCGGGCTGGGTCGACGCGGTCGACGCGGCCGTCGACGCGTTCGGCGGGGTGGACGTGCTCGTGAACAACGCCGGCATCGCCAACTCCGCACCCATCGAGCACTACTCGACGGCCAAGTGGGACGCCGTCATCGCGGTCAACCTCACGGGCACCTTCCTGGGTTGCCGCACCGTGGTGCCGGTGATGAAGGCCGCGGGGGGCGGGTCGATCGTCAACGTGTCGTCGGTCGAGGGCCTGCGGGGCGGCGAGCGCCTGCACGGGTACGTGGCCTCCAAGTTCGGCGTGCGGGGGCTCACGAAGTCGCTCGCGGTGGAGCTGGGCCGCGACGGCATCCGGGTGAACTCCGTGCACCCCGGCCTGGTGCGGACGGAGATGACGACCCGCATCGACCCCGACGCCGTGCCGATCCCGATCGGTCGCGCGGCGGTGCCGGACGACGTCACGGGCGCGGTGGTGTTCCTCGCGAGCGACGCGTCGGCGTACCTCACGGGTGCGGAGCTCGTGGTCGACGGGGGCCTCACCGCCGGCGTCTGAGTGCTCGGGGCGACGGCTTCGCGCGCCGGACGGTCACGGGCGTGCAACATTCTGAAGTTTGTCTCGGCAGGGCATACCGGCCAGTCGGTTTTTCCGCTAGCGTGGCTGGCACCCGACACGAAGAGGTGCCGATGTCCAGCCCCACCCCAGCAACCCCGCCCCGGCTCGAGGTCTCCGGACTCACCGTGACGTTCGGCGGCCTGACCGCCCTCGACGGCGTCGACCTCACGGTGGGCGCCGACGGCCGTGCCGAGACCGTCGCCCTGATCGGCCCCAACGGGGCGGGCAAGACCACGGTCTTCAACGCCGTGTGCGGCCTGGTGCGCCCGTCCGCCGGGGACGTCCGGATCGACGGACGTCCCGCGCCCACCTCCCCGACCCGGCTGCTCGAACGCGGGCTGGCGCGCACGCTCCAGGGCCTCGGCCTCTTCGCGGGGCTCACGGTGCTCGAGAACGTGCTCGTGCCGGTCGCCGGAGCCGCCGACGCCGTCGAGGCCGCGACGGCCGCGCTCGCGCGGCTCGACCTGGCCGCCGACGCCGCCACGCCGGTGGACGCGCTGCCGTACCCCGTCCGCAAGCGGGTAGCGCTCGCCCGCGCGCTCGTGGCACGACCGCGCCTCCTGCTGCTCGACGAGCCCGCCGGCGGCCTCGGCAAGGACGACGTGGACGCGCTCGCGGACGTCGTGCGCGACGTCGTCGCGGACGGCTGCGCGGTGCTGCTGGTCGAGCACCACGTCGACTTCGTCATGGCCGTGGCCCACCGGGTGGTCGTGCTCGACTTCGGGCGCGTCGTCGCGAGCGGTACCCCCGACGAGGTGCGCACGGACCCGGCCGTCGAGGCCGCCTACCTGGGGCTGGAGGCCGCATGACCGCCGCCACGTCCTCCGCCCTGGCCGTCGACGGCCTCACCGTGGGCTACGCCGGCGCGCCCGTGCTCGACGGCCTCCGGCTCGCCGTCGCGCCCGGCGAGGTGGTCGCCCTGCTCGGCGCGAACGGCGCCGGGAAGACCACCCTGCTGCGCGCCCTGTCCGGCCTGACGCCGCCCCGCGCCGGCCGGGTGCTGCTCGACGGCGCCGACCTCACCGCCCTGAGCGTCGAGGACCGCGCCCGGCGGGGGTTGGCCCAGGTGCCCGAGGGGCGCAGCGTCGTGACGGAGCTGACCGTCGACGAGAACCTCCGGCTCGGCGCCCTGTGGTGCCATCCCGGACGCGCGGCACGTCGGGCCGCCGTCGCCCGCACCTACGACCTGTTCGAGCCGCTCGCCCGGCGCCGCTCCAGCCTCGGGCACCAGCTGTCCGGGGGCGAGCGGCAGATGCTCGCGCTCGGCCGGGCCCTGCTGGCCCGCCCGCGCGTGCTGCTGCTCGACGAGCCCTCGCTCGGCCTGGCGCCCCGCGTCGTCGCACAGCTCATGGGCGTGCTGCGCACGACGGCGCGGGAGACCGGCCTGACCGTGCTGCTCGCGGAGCAGAACGTCACCTCCGCCCTGTCGATCGCCGACCGCGGCGTGGTCCTGAGCCTCGGCGCGGTGGTCGTCGACGCGCCCGCCCCCGAGCTCGCGGGCGACCCCGCGCTGCGCCACGCCTACCTGGGCTTCTGACCGGCACCGACCGGCACTCGACCAGCCCTCGACCAGCCCTCGACCAGCCCTCGACCAGCCCTCGACCAGCACCGACCTGCGTCCCCGAGAGAGGCTCCCCATGGACCGACTCGTCTTCCTCCTCGCCACCGGGTTCGCCCGGGGGCTCGTCATCGCGCTGTTCGCGCTGTCCCTCGTGATCGTCTGGCGCGCCGCGCGGCTGGTGAACTTCGCCCAGGCGGCGGTGGCCACCGTCGCCGTCTTCGCGGCGTTCGCCGTCACCGGCGCCACCGGCTCGTTCTGGGCGGGCCTCGCCGCCGCCCTCGTCGCCGGGGCCGTGCTGAACGCCGCGGTGGAGCGCGGGCTCATGCGGCGGGTGCCGTCCGGCAGCCCGCTGCCGGGGATGATCGTCGCGATCGGGCTGGTCATGGTGCTGCAGTCCGCCCTCGGGATCGCGTTCGGCCCCCGGCACCGGCCGATGGCGGCGCCGTTCGACGAGCGACCGTTCGTCGTGGGCGGCGTGCCGCTGCTCTCGGCGTACGACCTGTTCGTGCTGGTCGTGGCGCTGGCGGTGGTCGGGCTGCTCGCCTGGCTCTTCAACGGCACCTCGCTTGGCCTGCAGCTGCGGGCGTCCGCTGCGGCGCCCGAGGTCTCCCGCCTGCTGGGCGTGCGCGTGCCGCGCATGGTCACCCTGGGTTGGGCGCTGTCGGGGGCGGTCGCGGCCCTCGCCGCGCTGCTCCTCGTGCCCACCGAGCTCGGCCTCAACGCCCACTCGGCCGACCTGCTGTTCGTGCACGCCTTCACCGTCGCCGCCCTGGGCGGGCTCGACTCGCCGACCGGAGCCCTGGTCGGCGGGGTCGTCGTGGGGGTGCTGGTCAGCCTCGTGACGGGCTACGTCGGCGCGGGCGTCGCCCCGCTCGCCGTCCTCGCCCTGCTCACCCTCGTGCTGCTGGTGCGGCCCGGCGGGATCTTCGCCGCCGCGCAGGTGCGTGCCGCATGACCGCCACACGACCCGCCACGGCACAGGAGACAGAGGAGACCGCCGTGCGCGACGACCGTCCCGCCCCCGGGCCCGCCCGGCGGCTCACCCGCACCCAGCGCATCCTGGTGCGCGCGGCCGTGCTCACCCTGCTGGCCGTGGCCGTGACGTTCGTGCTCGACCCGTACCGCAACTACCAGCTCGCCGTCGTCGCCGCGACCTTCTGCGCGACGGCGGGCCTCACGCTCCTCGTCGGCCTCACCGGCCAGCTCTCCCTCGGGCACGCCGTGCTCATGGCCGCGGGAGGGTACGGCTACGCCCTCACCGTGAACGCGGCGGCCGGCGCCGGCCTCGACGGCGACGGCGGTGCGTCGCTCGCCCGCGTCGTCCTCGGCCTCGCGGGGGCCGTCGTCGTCTCGGGCGCTGTCGGGGGGCTGCTCGGCCTCGCCGGCGCGCGCCTGCGCGGGCCCTACCTGGCCGGGCTGACGCTCGCCATGGTGGTCGCTCTGCCCGCCCTCACGGCGCAGGTGCCCGCGCTCGGCGGCGACCAGGGCCTGGCCGTCCCGTTCGAGGGCGTGCCCGAGGCGCTGTCCCGGCTGATCGTCGTGGAGCAGTGGCACGCCTGGGTCGCGATCGTCGTCGCCGCCGTCGCCGTCACGCCCCTCGCGCTGCTGCGCTCCGGCCGCGCGGGCCTGCGCATGCGCGCCGTGCACGGCGACGAGACCGCGGCCCGGCTGTCCGGGGTGTCGCCCGCGCGGGTCAAGGTCGGAGCGTTCGTCGCGAGCTCGCTCGCGGCCGGCCTCGGCGGGGCCCTCCTGTGCCTCGTCACCCAGTCGGTCGGGCCCGGGCACTACGACCTCGCGTTCTCGCTGCTGCTCGTCGTGGCCGCCGTCGTCGGCGGGCTCGGCAGCCTCGGCGGGGCGGCCGCCGGCGCGGCGCTCGTCGTGCTGCTGCCGTGGCTCGTCGACACCGTCACCGCCGCCGTCGGCGTCCCCGCCGACCTCGAGCAGCGGCTGTCCGGCAACCTCGCCGTGCTCGTCTTCGGCGCCCTGCTGATCGTCGTGACCCTGGTCTGGCCGGGCGGGCTCGCCCGCGCCGCGACCCGCCGACGCCACCGTCCCCGCGGCCGCACCGACGCGCCCGCGGCCTCGCCCCACCCCACAGCGTCTCAACCACTCGAGAGGTGATCTCCATGCGGAACCCCCGCACCGCCACCACCACTGCCGGCGTCGCCGCGGTGTCCGTCGCCGCGTGCCTGGCGCTGTCCGGCTGCAGCACGCCGGCCGCCGCCGCCCCCGGCATCAGCGACGACACCGTCACCGTCGGCACGCACCAGCCGCTGACCGGCCCGGCCGCCGCCGGGTACGCGTCGATCTCGGCCGCCACGAAGGCGTACTTCGAGTACGTCAACGCGGGCGGCGGCGTCCACGGCCGCTCCATCGAGTACGTCGTCAAGGACGACGGGTACAACCCGGCCAACACCCAGACGGTCGTGCGCGAGCTCGTGCAGGAGGACAAGGTGTTCGCCCTGCTCGGCGGCCTGGGCACCCCGACGCACTCGTCCGTGCTCGACTACCTCACCCAGAACGACGTGCCCGACCTGTTCGTCGCGTCCGGCAGCACCCTGTGGGACGACCCCGAGGGCCACCCCAACACCTTCGGCTTCAACGCCGACTACGTGGTGGAGGGGGCGGCGCTCGCGCAGTACACGGCCGACGAGCACGCCGGCAGCAAGGTCTGCGTCTTCGGGCAGGACGACGACTTCGGCGAGGAGTTCCTCGAGGGTGTCGAGCTCGCCCTCGGCGCGGACGGCGTCACCGCCCACGAGTCGTACTCGACGTCGAACCAGGACGTCACCGCGCAGGTGGGGGCTCTGCAGGCCGCCGGCTGCGAGGACGTGCTGCTCGCCACGGTGAACGGCTTCACGGCGCTCGCGGTGGGGACCGCCGCGAAGATGGGCTGGAACCCGCGGTGGTCGGCGTCGTCGTCGGGCGGCGACTACCCGACGCTCGCCGAGCTGCTCGGCGAGGACGTCGCGCCCGCGCTGCTGGACGGCTTCGTCAGCGCCAACTACCTGCCCTTCGGGCCCGACGGCGAGTGGGTCGAGCTGTTCGAGCAGATCAACGACGAGTACAACGACGGCGCACGGTTCGACGGCAACACCGTGTACGGCATGAGCGTCGGCTACCTGTTCGCCGAGGCGCTCGCCGAGGCGGGCGAGGACCCGACGCGCGAGAGCCTGATCGAGGCCGTCGAGTCGGGCGGGCTCGAGGGCAACGGCATCCTGCCGCTGATGTTCGGCGCGGACGACCACTCCGCCTTCGACGGCGTCGGCATCACGGTCGTCACCGGTGGCGTGCAGGACTACGTCGGCGCGACCTACGCCGTCGGGAGCGGCAAGGTGACCGCGGTCGAGCCGCAGCCGGTG
Source organism: Isoptericola sp. NPDC019482 (assembly GCF_040632295.1). Lineage (NCBI taxonomy): Bacteria > Bacillati > Actinomycetota > Actinomycetes > Micrococcales > Promicromonosporaceae > Isoptericola > Isoptericola sp. NPDC019482. The sequence goes on along the minus strand of NZ_JBEYBQ010000009.1, from coordinate 141 downwards.
GCGCTGCGCGACGACGGCATCCCGACGTCCTGACATCGGCGCGAGATAGAGAGGGGAAACCCGCGAGATAGAGAGGGGGTGGACCAGGATCGGTCCACCCCCCGATCGGAAGAGCGGCGGGGGGGGAAAGTGTGGGAGCGG